>JAZSQG010000048.1:0-3750 GCA_045537855.1 Oscillospiraceae bacterium | reverse complement strand
CATATTCAGAAGTTTCATGGCCTGAACCTCCTCAGCGGTAGTAGTGCAGCTTCTTCTCGCAGCGCTCCATAATGGCGGCAACGATGAAGTTGAACACATAATAGGCGATGCCCGCCACCACGAAGGGCATCAGCGTGGCGTGGGAGGAGGCGATCTTCTGGGCCATGGTGAACATCTCCGCATAGGAGATGGCAAAGGCCAGAGAGGTGTCTTTCACCAGGGTGATCATTTCGTTGGTGATGCTGGGGAGGATGTGCTTGACCACCTGGGGCAGGATGATGGTGAGGAAGGTGCGGGCCCTGGAATAGCCCAGTACCTGGGCCGCTTCCCGCTGTCCCACGGGAATGGCCTCGATGCCGCCCCGGTAGATCTCCGCGAAATAGGCGGCGTAGTTGATGACGAAGCCGATGATCACCGCGATGAAGCGGTAGTTGCGGCCGGTGGTGAGGCCCAGCAGATAGTAGGGGCCGAAGAAGACCACCATCAGCTGGAGCATCAGGGGCGTGCCCCGCATGATGGAAATGTAGAGCTTCACGGGAAGCTGGACGAGCTTATGTCTGCTCATGCGGCCGAAGGCCACCAGAAGACCCAGCGGCAGGGAGCCCAGCAGGGTCAGCACATAGATGAGGATGGATTTGAGCATTCCGTTTCCCAGAATACCCACCATGGTTTGCAGATTCATGGGACCGTACCTTTCCGCAGCGCCCGGAGGCGCCTCATAGAATTCGGGGGCGGAAGCAGCGCTTCCGCCCCCGGAGAATCAGCATGGTTTTACTCGACGCAGATGCTTTCCTTCACCAGACCGAAGGAAACATACTTGTCGGCGATGGTGGCCAGGGTGCCGTCGGCGGCGATGGCCTTCACGGTGTTCCATACCTCGGTGGCAAGGGCGTCGTTGCCCTTCAGGAAACCGATGCCGTAGGTCTCGGAGGCCACGGTCTCGGTGAGGATGCGGTAATTCGCTTCCTTGCCGGCGATGTTGTAGGCGGCAACGCCCACGTCAGAGACCACGGCGTCCACGGTGCCCATGTCCAGCTCCATGTAGCAGTTGTTGTAGTTGGCGCTCTCCAGCAGCTCCTTGAAGCTGGCCTTCAGCTCGGCATTGCCGTCCAGGGCAGTGACGCCGGAGGAGCCGGCCTGGGTGATGACGGTCTTGCCCGCCAGATCAGCCAGGGTCTCGATGCCGCTGTCGGCCTTCACCACCACGACGATGCTGTTGTCGTAGTAGGCGGGGGTCCAGGCGTAGAGGTCTTCGCGGCCCTGCATGGTGAAGCCGTTCCAGATGCAGTCGATGTTGCCGCTGCTCAGCTCGGCATCCTTGGCGCCCCAGGCGATGGGCGGCGCCTTGAAGGTCCAGCCCAGACGCTTGCAGACTTCCTCTGCCACGGCCAGGACGAAGCCGTCATAGCTGCCGTCCTCGGCGATGAAGCCGAAGGGAGGGAATTCCGCGTCGAAGCCCACGGTGAAGGTGCGGGCGGTAGTTTCTTCTTTCTTTTCGCCGCAGCCGGCCATGCAGAAGGCCAGCATCAGCACGGCAAGAAGCAGTGCGATCATTCTTTTCATGATATCCTCCGAATCAAGTCTGAAATAGTGTAATGACATGATAACACATTGCCGAATTAAATCAAGCATTTTTTGCGCATCCGGGGGACATATGACGGAAAAAAACAGATGCAAAGCGCCGAATAGTATGGTACGATAACATTACAAGAGCAAAAACAAGAAACGAAAGGAGATCCTGTATGCTTCTGGACCTGAAAAAGATCCCCTTCGGACAGCACCTGTCGCGGCATCTGCTGTTCCGGGAAGACGACCCCCTTGGCGTGGGGCGCACGCCGGGCCTGTACCTGGGCCTTGCCAATGAGAGCAGCAGCATGTTCGGCGGCTTCTCCGCCCGCAGCGCCGGCTTCATCCTGCTGAAGCCCATGGTGGAGGGCAGGGAAGCGGACTGCAGCCTGCAGGCCGACCCCTCCGGCGCCGTGGCAGACTGCGGCAAGGGCGGCAGTATCCGCTTCGCCATCGACGGCTGTGCCCTGCTGCTGGAGAGCGACGGCCCCGGCCTGGAAATGACGGTGCGGCTGGGCCACGGCGAGACCGTGAGCAAGACCGAGCGCGGCTATGAACTGAATCTGGGCGCCACCAAGTATGTCATTGCCACCCGGCAGGGCAAGGCGGACCTGGAAGTGATGTGGGACCTGACGGCCCTGCGCAGCACCGACCCCGTCATCACCCTGAGCCCGGTGGACGGCAAGCTGGATGTGGTCATCTGGGATACCACCGGCGCCTATAAGCTGCCGGAAATTGCTCCCGATGTGGACGCGGCTGCCAAGAAGGCTCAGGCTGCCTTCCGCGCCTTCTGCACCAAGCTCCCCGCCGGCGCCAATGAGCTGCTGGCCTACGACCTGTGGCTGGGCTTCCAGAGCTTCCGGGGCGATGCCATGGTGTGCAGCAACAAGATCAGCGACAACCGCTATCTGGCCCTGCAGCAGGCGGTCTCCGCCCTGGCTTTCCGGGAAGCGGAGGATGTCATCGACCTGCTGGGCGCCCTGCTGAAGCAGGCCACTCCCGGCGGCCTGGTGCCCTGCCAGGTGAAGGAATCCGGCATCGTCCCCGAGGCGGCGCCTCCCCTCTACGGTCTTGCCCTGAGCATGGCTGCCAACCTGAACAAAGTGCCCCGGGAAAAGCTGGAGGCTTTCTATGAAGCCTATGGCCCCGCCGTTGCCTGGTGGCTGAATCATCGCTGCCTGCCCGACGGCGCCTGCTACTATGCCTATCCCCATGAGTGCGGCTGGGAGGGCGCTGCCATCCTCCGCACCGGCGAACCCGCCGTGAGCCCCGACCTGGCGGTGTGGATGTACCTGAGCCTCAAGACTCTGGCTGACATAGCGGTCCTGCTGGGTCGTCAGGAAGAAGCCAACGGCTATGCTCTGGCTGCCCGGAAGCAGTGGGCGGTCCTGCTGAAGCTGTGGCAGAACGGCGGCTTTGTGTGCCGCAGCGCCCTCAGCGGCGAAGTGCAGCCCTGCCGCACGGCCCTGGGTCTGGTGCCGCTGCTGCTGGGCAGCGCCCTGCCCGCAGAGATGCGTATTGCCCTGGAAGAGCGCGCCATGAAGCTTTCCGGAAGCGACAGCCTGCTCAGCGGCATCGTTGCCCTGGGCGTGCCCGCCCTTGCGGCGAAGCTGCTGGCCCAGAGCGCGGAGAACCCTGCCGCCCCCGCCGGTGCGGCCTATGACCCGGCCCGCTGCGCCCTGCTGCTGGCCCTGAAGGAAAGGAGCTGACGGGAATGTTTGGAACCGGTTCGAGATTCGACCTGACCCACGCGGTCTATGCCCGGGAGGGCTCCGCGTTTTTCGCCATTGAGAATTACTACAGCCATCTGCTGCAGATTTCCACCTACAAGCCCGGCGCCTGGATGGATTCCAATGCCTTCCTTTTCAACCTCCGGGTCTTCAAGGGTGCTGCCGAGCAGGCCTATACCTACCACGGTGACCCCGGCAGCCTGCGCCTCACCGTCCGCGGCGGCGAATTGGAGCTGGTGTTCACCTACCATGAGTACATGCGCATCTGCAGCGAGGACGGCCTTTCTCTGGTTTTTGAAGCTGCCCCCTACAAGCCCGGCGGCAGAGCGCCCGAAGCCTGCCACGGCGTGTGCATTTATCCCGACGGCAGCTGCGAGGTGACCTACGGCACCTCCGGCAAGTTCCGCTTCAAGTCGGATCGTAGCCATGTCGTTCTGTGGGCCAAGGAGTTGTA
>JAZSQG010000339.1:0-1725 GCA_045537855.1 Oscillospiraceae bacterium | reverse complement strand
CGGCCTCTCTCTGGCGGAGCAGAGCGGCGCCGTCCTCAACCGGGATTTTTCTCAGGCTACGGCCCGTTTCCCGGAAGGCATGGTCGCCCACGAATTCCAGTATACCCGCTACCTCGACGACGCCGACGCCGTCATCAATTTCTGCAAGCTGAAGGTCCACGCCATGATGGGCATGACCGCCGCCACCAAGAACCTCTTCGGGGTCATACCCGGGGCGGTGAAGGCGGAATACCACTACCGCTTCCCCGACTATGAAGATTTTGCGGATATGCTGGTGGATCTGAATGAGCATTTCCGCCCGGTGCTGCATCTCTGTGACGCGGTGGTGGGCATGGAGGGCAACGGCCCCACCCAGGGCACGCCCCGCCCCCTGGGCCTGCTTTTGGCTTCCCGCAGTCCCTACTGTCTGGACCTGGCGGCCGCCGGACTCATCGGCCTCACAAAAGAGGATGTCCCCTATCTGGAAGCGGCCTATCGGCGGGGGCTGATGCCCGCGACGGCGGAGGAAGTCAGCCTGGACGGCGACATGGAGCCCTACCGCCCCAGGGATTTTCAGAACATCGCCGCACGGACGGGGCTGACCACCCTCATCAGCGGCAAGGGGCCCCTGCGCAGCATCGCCCGAAACGCGGCAAGGAATCTGCTGCAGACTTCCCCCCGCCTGAAGCAGGAGCTCTGCGTGGGCTGCGGCATCTGCGTCCGCTCCTGCCCGGCCAAAGCCATCAGCCTCCGGGATAAGCGGGCATACATTCATAAGCAAAGCTGCATCCGCTGCTTCTGCTGTCAGGAACTCTGTCCCAAGGGCGCCATGTACGCCCACAGACCCTTCACTGCCCGGCTGGTGGGCAAGCTTTAAGGTAAACCCGGCGCAATGCGCTGAAAATAAAAACAGAAGAAAAAGGGAGTGGATTTCCATTGAGTAAGTTCAAGGCATTTCTCAAGAGGAAGAACATCGTCTTTTCCGCGAAGCGCTACGGCATTGACGCCCTGAGCGCCATGGCCCAGGGCCTGTTTGCATCCCTGCTGGTGGGCACCATCCTCAACACGCTGGGTACGCAGTTCAACATCGGCTTTCTGAAAGCCATCATCCTCACGGTGGGCAGCGGTGAAAAGGCCGTCACCTACACCATGGGCGGCATCGCCTCCGCCATGGTCGGCCCCGCCATGGCTGTAGCCATCGGCTATGCCCTGCAGGCCCCGCCGCTGGTCCTCTTTACGCTGGTACCCGTGGGCTTTGCCACCAACGCCATGGGCGGTGCAGGCGGCCCCCTCGCCGTGCTGGTGGTAGCCATCGTGGCCGCGGAATTCGGCAAAGCCGTCAGCAAGGAGACCAAGGTGGACATTCTGGTGACCCCCATCGTCACGCTCCTCATAGGCGTGGGTCTCTCCTACTTCATCGCGGCGCCCACCGGCGTCGCCGCCAACTGGGTGGGCAAATTCATCATGTGGACCACCGAGCTGCACCCCTTCCTCATGGGCATCATCGTCTCCGTGGTCATGGGCGTGGCCCTTACACTGCCCATCTCCAGCGCAGCCATCTGCGCGGCCTTCGGTCTGGTGGGTCTGGCGGGCGGCGCATGCGTGGCGGGCTGCTGCGCCCAGATGGTAGGCTTTGCCGTCATGAGCTTTAAGGAAAACCGCTGGGGCGGTCTGGTGAGCCAGGGTCTGGGCACCAGCATGCTCCAGATGGGCAACATCGTGAAGAATCCCCGGATCTGGATCCCC
>JAZSQG010000269.1:0-1884 GCA_045537855.1 Oscillospiraceae bacterium | reverse complement strand
AGGGATCGCAGGACACGGCGGTGAAGCGCTGTTTGGGATGCTTATTGTTTTCAATTTCATCCACCATGGCTACGGCATAGTCGGCGTAGGAAATGTAGCTCAGGCCGATCTTGTTCAGGATCTGCACATCGCCGCCCAGGGTGTACTTCCCGGTGCGGGTGCCCGTGGCGTCAAAGCTGGCGGCGGGGCTGAAGAAGGTCCAGTTGATATCGCTCTCCCGGAGCATTTCCAGGGCCTTTTTCTGGTTGGCAGGCACGCTGCGGAAGGCTTCGGGGATGTTATCCATCACCAGACTCTGCCGGCTTTCATCCTGATACAGGCTGGCAGCGCCGCCCACCATCAGCAGGCGCACCTGCGGAATGGCCCTGAAGACTTCCACCAGATGCTTCGCGGCGTCCACATGCTGCCCGGCATCGCCCCGGCCGGTGCCGTAGGCGCTGACCACGGCGTCAAAGCCCGCCAGATCTTCGCTCTTCAGCTCAAACAGGTCCTTGACCAGCACCTGCGCGCCCTCCGCCACACCGGCGGCGCTGCCCCGGACGATGGCGGTGACCTCGTGCCCTCTGCTCAGAGCTTCTGCCGTGATGAGGGAGCCGGCTTTGCCTCTGGCGCCGATGACTGCGATTTTCATAAAGTTCCTCCTTTTTTACTGCGGCGGCCTTCCGCCGCCCCTGATTTGTTGTCTTGTAAACAGTATAGCAAAAGCTCGCAGCCTTTGCAATCATCCCGGGCAGATAAAAAACTGCCGGGGCGGCACTGGGCCGCCCCGGCCGGAACACGCTCGTTACCGCAGATAGCGGTCTGCCAGATAGAGGAAGCAGGAGGAGCACCAGGCACTCCAGAAGAGGGTCTTTTCCGTGCCCAGGCTCTGGGCCAGCTCGGGCTCGCCGGTGATGGCGTTGTGGAAGTGGTAGAAGCCGGTCTGCATCAGCAGGTCGCAGTAGGGCTTGACGATGCGCTTTGCCAGGTCCATGCGGCCGATGGCCTCAAAGGCCATGGGGAAGATGAGATGCACGGGGGTCACCACGCTGCCCTGACACCAGCCGCCCCGGTAGAAGGGGCTCTTCAGGCTTTCCGTGGCAAGGCCAAAGGGCGTTTCAAAGGTGCCCTCCCGGAAGATATACGCCACGGACTTCTCCACGACCTCCGCGGGCAGGCGGTCGCCCAGAATGAGGGCGGCATAGAGGGGCAGGCTCTCGCTGTAGGCCTTCTGCCCGGTAGTGGCGTTGAAGGCAAACCAGCGCTCGCCGTCCCAGAACTTTTCCACGATCTTGTCCCGGAGTTCGTCGGCCCGCTGCTGCCAGCTTTCCGCATCCTCCGCGCCCAGCTCCCGGCCCAGCATGGCCAGGGCTTCCATGTTCATTTCCAGATAGGCGTTCATATCCGGGCTGGCAAGGGGGAAGCCCACATAGAAGTAGGGGCCGTCCTCCCAGCCGGTCTCCCCGGCATTGCGGTTTTCCCAGACGCCGTCATGGTCCAGGTCGCGGCAGAGGAGGAAGAATTCCGTCCAGCGCCGGAGGCCCTGATACAGGTGCTGCTTCTCTTCCGTGGGGATGCCGCTGAGATCCCGGTTTTTCAGGAGCCACAGCAGGGCAACGCCCTGGAAGGGGGGCTTCATGGTATTCTTGGGAATGCCCTCATTGTCATAGATATCGGCGATGCGGCCATTGGCATCCTGATAGTCGAAGCAGGAGATCAGCACCTGCCAGGCCAGGGAAATATCCCGGCTGAGGAAGATGGCCTGCATGGCCTGCTGCCAGCCGGAGATGTGCTCGAAGGTGCCGCGCATCATCTTCACCACGGTGTGCTTGTAAAGCCCTTCCCCGTCAGGGTCGCAGGTCATGCTCCAGGTGGTCCAGAGGGCCTTCAGGCGCATTTCCTCGT
>JAZSQG010000058.1:0-10667 GCA_045537855.1 Oscillospiraceae bacterium | reverse complement strand
AGCGCGTCAAGGCCGTGAATATTACATGCGCGGCACCTTCACCCATGCCAATCCTGATTTTGTAAAGGACATCGAAGTCATGCTGGATCTTGGCTTCACCGAGCTGAGCATGGAGCCCGTGGTCTGCGCCCCGGGCGACCCTGCGGCGCTGACGGAGGAAGACCTGCCCGTGGTCATGGAGCAGTACGAACAGCTGGCACTGCTCATGCGGCAGCGGGATAAGGAAGGCAGGCCCCTCACCTTCTACCACTACATGATCGACCTTGCCGGCGGCCCCTGCATCTATAAGCGCATCTCCGGCTGCGGCAGCGGCAGCGAGTACATGGCCGTTACGCCCTGGGGCGACCTCTACCCCTGCCACCAGTTCGTGGGAGACGAAAAGTTCCTGCTGGGCAACGTGTGGGACGGGGTGAAAAACCCCGAAATGCAGGAAGAATTCCTGGCCTGCAATGTCTATGCCCGCCCGGACTGCCGGGATTGCTGGGCAAAACTTTACTGCTCCGGCGGCTGCGCCGCCAATGCCTACCATGCCACCGGCTCCATCCGGGGCATCTATGAATACGGCTGCCGCCTCTTCCGCAAGCGCATGGAATGCGCCATCATGGTGGCCGTTGCCCGGGCGCTGGAAGGAAACGGCTGATGGAAACGCCCATCTGCGACTTTACCCGGAACTATGTCCGGCGCGAGCCCATGCGCCTGCACATGCCCGGGCACAAGGGCCGCGGACCCCTGGGCTTCGAAGCGCTGGACATCACGGAATTTGACGGCGCAGACAGCCTTTACGAAGCGGCGGGCATCATCCGGCAAAGCGAGGAGAACGCTTCCGCTCTCTTCGGCTGCCCCACCCTCTATTCTGCCGAGGGTTCTTCCCTGTGCATCCGGGCCATGCTCTATCTCTGCATGCTCCGGGCAAGGGAGCTGGGCAGGCCCCTCCGCATCGCTGCCGGGCGCAACGCCCACAAGACCTTCCTCAGCGCAGCGGCCCTGCTGGATTTTGATGTTAGCTGGCTCTACCCCGCAGAAGACTCCAGCTACCTCTCCTGTGCGCTGGACGCGGACGCACTGGAACGGCAGCTTTCGGCCATGGAGGAAGCACCTCTGGCCGTCTATCTGACGACGCCGGACTATCTGGGAAACACCGTGGATGTGCAGGCCGTTTCCCGGGTCTGCCGCCGTTACGGCTGCCTCCTGCTGGTGGACAACGCCCACGGCGCCTACCTCCGCTTCCTGCCCCGCTCCCTACATCCCATGGACCTGGGTGCGGACCTGTGCTGCGATTCGGCGCACAAGACCCTGCCGGTGATCACCGGCGGTGCCTATCTGCACATCTCCCCCACCGCGCCGGAACTATTTCACCGGAGGGCCAAGGACGCTCTGGCCATGTTCGGCTCCACCAGCCCCTCCTATCTGATTTTGCAGTCTCTGGATGCGGCAAATCCCTATCTGCAGGATGTGTATCCCCCGCTGCTGGCAGAGTTTCTCCCCGCTGTCACGACCCTGAAGGACGCTTTGCAAAAGCACGGTTACACACTGCTGGGGGACGAAGCGCTGAAACTCAGCCTGTTTACCAAACCCTACGGCTACACCGGCACGGACTTTGCCCGGCTGCTGGCCGATGAAGACATCATCTGCGAGTTTTACGACCCGGACTACACCGTCATGATGCTGACACCGGAGCTGGGCACGGCGACGCTGCAGCGGCTGCAGGCGGTACTTGCCGCCATTGCGCGGAAAGCTCCCATCCAAAGCCGGGCACCGGGCATCCGAAGAGTGCAGCAGGTACTGCGCATCCGGGAGGCTGCCCTCGCCCCCTGCGAGCTTATCCCGGTGCAGGAAGCGCCGGGGCGCATCTACGCCGGTATCGGCATTACCTGTCCCCCCGCCGTCCCTCCCGTGGTCTGCGGCGAGCGAATTGACGAACACACGGTCGAGCAGCTTCGGTACTACGGCATCGAAAGCTGCCCCGTCATCCTGTAAAAGACCTCAAGGCGCAAAAAACGATCTCTGTCATCGGCTGTATACACAGTTTGCCCCATATTGCGTCTGCAATATGGGGCAAATCCATGTTTTCCTGTTCGGACTACGCGGTTGCGCTGCGCTTTTCCCTGTGTCCGATGCTTATGTCTCTTCGGATTTACAGCGCGCTGCCGCAGTATTCACAGCGGCCATTGCTGTCCGGCATGGTGGTGGCGCCGCAGTTGGGGCAGGTCACCGCCGTTTTGGGAGCGGCTGCGGCAGCGATCTCTTCCCGCACGTTCTCCCGCACTTCACTGAGCAGATCCTTGATCTCCTGACCCATGGCTTCATACTCCCGGTACTCCACATCGCGGGTGGGATCCACCGCGGGCGCGGCACCCAGCATGGGTCTGCCGGGCTTTCCGACGGGTCCGCGATTCCCGGTGACCTCGATCTCCAGAGAAGAAGGATTCAGGCGGAAGCGCATGTCGGAAAAATAGGGGTGACGGACCCGGATCTCCATGTAAAAATCATATTCATACAGGTAGCGGGGCGGATTGTAGCTGACTTTCTCCACCTTGTCTCCCCGCTTCACTTCCCGCATGATCTCTTCCCGGCGCTCCTCAATGTCCAGGTCACATCCGGTCACCTGATCGTAATCCAGCACATCCGGATTTTCTTCTATGATATCATTGGTCTTGGAAATGAGGAATTTTCTGGCGTCTTCATCAAAGCAGATCTTCGTGCTGCGCCCCAGCGTGCGGGTAACGCGGAAGTTCTCCACCGCCTTCTGATTCTCCTCTCGATAGGCGAGCTGCGCCTTGATCTCTTCCACGGTGGAATTGCGCCGATCATCAAACCAGGGTGAAAGCTTTGCAGCGCACTTTTTGCACAGGTTGCCGTCTTCCAGCTTACGGTTTCCCAGCAGGCCGATCTCCCCGCCGCAGATGTCGCACTGCTTTTTCTTGAACGCATCAAACAGTCCCAAAGTCATGCTCCTTTCCTAGTTCCATCGTATACGCGCCGCCGGGAAACATTCCGCGCGGCTGCTATCTTGCCTCCATTATAGCAAGCTTTCGTCCCATTGTCATCATTGGCTTTCCTTTTTTCGTATTTTTGCCGTTGTTGAATGCACAAATCGGGCAAAAAGCTCCCGGACTTTCCCTTCCGGGATTTACTTCACTCCCGTACTGTGCTATAGTTTTCAGGTAAAAAATCGGAAAAGAGGTGCCGCCTTGATCGGAACCGTCCTAATGCTCCTGCTCATCGTCCTGCTGCCCTGGGCAGCCATGAAACTGGCGGAAAAAGTCCCCGTTCTCAACAAACTGGGCAGTGTATTTCTCTGCTATGCCCTTGGCCTGATCCTCAGTTTCCCCCTGAAGGCCATGGGTTCCGACCTGGTACTGGCCTCGGATGTTTCCTCCGTGCTGGTATGCATCGCCATGCCCCTCATCCTGTTTTCCACCAACCTTCCCGCCCTGCGGAAGCTGGCCAAGCCCATGCTGGGCTCCTTCGCCCTCAATGCTCTGTCCGTTCTGATAATGGCAGCAGTCTTTTTCTTTATTTTCCGGGGCGTTCTGCCGGATGCCGCGAAAATCAGCGCCATGCTCATCGGCACCTATACCGGCGGTACCCCCAACATGTTTGCCATCGGCCACGGACTGGCGGCAGGGGCGGACCGTATCCTGCTGACCCAGACCGCCGACCTCATCGGCGGCGGCATCTATTTCTTCCTGCTGCTTTCCGTCATCCCGGGCATTCTGAAAAAGTGGCTGCCGGAATACCGCTCCGTCGGTTTGAAGGACAGTGATGAAAGCGCGAAGCTCTACGGCGCAAGTGCAAAAGCGCCCCTGCGCAGCTATCTCTCCATCGTTCTTCTGGCTCTGGCCTGCGCTCTCGCGGCCATGGGGCTGTGCCTGCTCCTGCCCAGCAAATACGGAAACAGCGGCCTCGCCAAGCTCAGCGAGTACACTGCCGTCATCATGCTGCTGGTCACCAGCTTCGGCATCGCCCTGTCCTTTGTAAAAAAGGTTCGCAGCACCCCCGGCAGCTATCAGGCCGGGCAGTACTGCATCCTCATGTTCTCCGCCGCCATGGGCATGTGCTTCGATGTCAGCACCATCAGCGGCTCGGTCCTGCTGATCTTCCTCATGCTGCTGGCCGTCCAGTTCGGCACGGTGATCCTGCATTTTCTGCTGGCAAAGGCGGCACGCATCGACTACCACACCGCCATGATCACCTCCACTGCAGGAGTGTTCGGCCCCGCCTTCATCATCCCGGTGGCGGGCAAACTGAAAAATGACGAGATCATCCTTCCCGGCATCCTCTGCGGAATTCTGGGCTACGCCGCAGGCAACTATCTGGGCATCGGCGTGGGACAGCTGCTGATGCTTCTGGGGTGACGGATATGCGCATTGCTGTGATCGGAGCCGGTGCCATCGGCGGCACCGCCGCCGCCTTTATGACTCTGGGCGGCGAGGATGTGACCGTGGTCTGCCGCAGAGAAGAAGTCGCCCGAACCCTGCGCACGGAGGGCATGCACATCAGCGGCATACGGGGCGAAACGTACGTGCCCATGAAGGCTGTCTGCGGTGCGGAGGCGCTGGAGGGCATCTATGACGCCTGCATCGTTTCCACCAAGTCCTATGATACCATGGAGGCTGTGGCCTCCGCCCTGCCCCATCTGTCAGAGGACGGCGTGGTGCTGGTGCTGCAGAACGGTATGTGCGCCGCGGAGCTCACGGAGCTTGTGGGCAGGGAGAGAGCCGCCTGCGGCGTCACCAGCTACAGCTCCACCATGCTGAGCCCCACCCACATGGAGCTTACCGGCGAAGGGGACTTCATCATCGGCATGGCTGCCGGCGGCTGCGAAAAGCTGCAGCCTCTGGCACAGGCTCTGGGGCACATGGTGCCCACCCGGCTCCACGCCAACATCATCGAGCCCATGTTTGCAAAGCTCATCATCAATTCCGGCATCACCTGCGGCGGTGCCCTGACGGGCCAGCTGTTGGGGCAAATGCTGCGCGGCGCGGCCGCAAGGCGCTTTTTCATTTCCCTGGTCTATGAAGACATGGCGGTAGCCAAGGCCATGGGCATCACCGTCCCGCCCTTCGGCGGGAAGCTGGACTACTACCGTTTTATCGCAGGCAGCGGCTTTTTGGCGGACCTGCGGCGGCATGTGATGCTTTTGGTGGTGGGCCTTAAGTACCGCAGGCTCAAATCCTCCTCCCTCACTTCGCTGCAGCGGGGGAAAAAGACGGAGGTGGAGGCCCTCAACGGCTGGATCTCCCGGCAGGCCAAGGCGCTGGGCGTCCCCGTGCCGGTAAACGAGCGGCTCACCGCCCTCATCCGGGAAATTGAGGTGGGAAAGCGCGCCTCTTCCCCGGATAATCTGAAGGAATTCAACTGAAGGAGAGATAGTATGGACAGCACCCTGAAACGGATCTATTCCATTACCCCGGAACAGGCAGAAGAATACAAGAAGTATGTTATGCTGGGAAACGGCGGCCACGGCCTTTGCTTTACCCACGGCAAGGGCGTGCGCCTCTGGGACAACAGCGGCAAAAGCTACATTGACTGCACCTCTCAGGGCTGGGCCATGTATCTGGGCCACAGCAATGAAGAGATCCGGCAGGTGGTCTATGAGCACATGGGCAATCTGGGCCATCTGAATCAGAACAGCGACAGCCTTCCCCGCTACGCCCTGGCCAAAGAGCTTCTGGACCTGGCCCCCGCAGGCATGGACCGGGTACTGTTCGCCGTGGGCGGCAGCAGCGCCATTGAGGCTGCCATGAAGATTGCCGTGAAAAACGTCCCGGGGGCGAGACACTTTGTCAGCCTGCAGGACGGTTACCACGGCACCTCCCTCACCACCGGCGCCGCCTCCTGGATCTCCACCAAGTCCGCAGGCGTCTACACCGGCATGGGGCAGTTCACCGGCTTCAACAGCTTCCTGAGCATCCTCAACGACGTCTTTGTCCGGGTACCCAATCCCTTCCTCTACCGCTGGACGGATACGGACGATCCCGAAGACTGCATCGATTACTGTCTGAAGGCCCTGCGGGACACCATCATCAACTCCGTCAGCGGCCCGGTGGCCGGCGTCATTCTGGAGCCTCTGCAGGCCAGCGGCGGGCAGATCCCTCTGCCCCGGCGCTACCTGGAGGGCGTGCGCCGCATCTGCGACGAAGTGGGCTGCCTGCTCATTTTCGACGAACTGCAGACCTACTGCCGCATCGGCGATTACTTTGCCGCAAACAAATACGGCGTCACTCCGGATATCATCTGCCTGGGCAAAGCCCTGGGTGCCGGTCTCCCCATCGCAGCCATTCTGCTGCGGAAAGGTCTGGAGGGCTTCGGCCCTCTGGGCGAAGAAGTCCACACCTTCGCCAACAACAGCATCGCCCAGGTGGCCGCCCTGAAGCAGCTGGACATCATCCGGCGGGACGGCATCCTGGATAACGTGAACCGCATCGGTGCGCGCTTCGGGCAGCATCTGCAGCAGCTGCAGCAGCACTTCCCCCAGATCGGTGACATCCGGCAGGTGGGTCTGCATGTAGGCATCGAGTTCGTCAAGGACCCCGCCACCAAGGAGCCGGACCTGGTCTTTGCCCAGACGGTGAAGGCCGCCGCCCTGCAGATGGGCCTGATCCTGGGCGAAGCGGGCTACCGCATGAATGTGCTGAAAATCAAGCCGCCCCTCATCATGAGCGAAAGCGAATGTGACGAGACCATGGAAATTTTCACCAAAGCCGTGGGCTTTGCCGCAAGCCGCGCAGACGCATAACGATACGGAAAGGGAGTGTACCCGGCAGGTACACTCCCTCATTTTATGTTTTATGTTCACTTACAGGCTTTTCAGGAAACGCTCCATGCGCACGAGTGCTTCTTCCAGCTCCTTCATGCCGGTCGCATAGCAGCAGCGGACAAAACCCTCGCCGCAGTCGCCGAAGGCGTTTCCGGCAATGACGGCCACCTTTTCCTGCAGGAGCAGGCGCTCGCAGAATTCTTCGGAGCTCAGGCCGCTGGGCCGGATATCCGGGAAGACATAGAAGGCGCCCCGGGGTTCAAAGCAGGGCAGCCCCAGGCTGCGAAGCCCGTCCACCAGATAGCGGCGGCGTCCGTCATAGGATTCCCGCATCCGCAGCACATCCTCGTCCCCGTTGCGCAGGGCTTCAATGGCGGCGTACTGGCTGGTGGTGGGGGCAGACATGATGCCGAACTGGTGGAGCTTCAGCATCTGGCTGATGAGCTCCGGCGGGGCGCAGACATAGCCCATGCGCCAGCCGGTCATGGCATGGCTCTTGCTGAAACCGTTGACCAGCACCGTGCGCTCGGCCATGCCGGGGATGGACGCGATGGACACATGCTGCTGCCCGTAGGTCAGTTCCGCATAAATCTCATCGGAAAGGATCATGATCTCCGTTTCCCGCAGCACCTCCGCCAGGGCTTCCAGATCCTCCTGACCAAGGATGCCGCCGGTCGGGTTGCAGGGATAGGGCAGAATCAGTGCCTTGGTGCGGGGAGTAATGGCATCCCGCAGTTCCTGCGCCGTCAGGCGAAATTCGTTTTCCGCCCGGGTCTCCACATAGACCGGCGTGCCGCCCGCCATGCTCACCAGAGGCCCATAGCACACGAAGGAGGGCACCGGAACGATGACTTCGTCACCGGGGTCCACCAGACATCGCAGGCCCAGGTCGATGGCCTCGCTGCCGCCCACGGTAACGATGATCTGCTTCATGGGGTCATAGCGCAGGCCGAAACGGCGCAGGAGATAGGCAGAGATCTCCCGGCGCAGATCCGCCATGCCTGCGTTGGACGTGTACTTGGTAAAGCCCTTTTCCAGCGCGTAAACGCCCGCGTCCCGAATGTGCCAGGGCGTCATGAAATCGGGCTCGCCCACGCCCAGGCTGATCACGTCATTCATTTCTTCCAGAATATCGAAGAATTTGCGGATGCCGGAGGGTTTCAGTTCTTTGATGCGGGAAGACAGGATCCTGTCATAATTCATGTAAAGATCCACTCCTTCCCCTGCTCCTGCCGCTTCTCAAAAATCAGGTGCTTTTCCTTGTACTTCTTGAGAATGAAGTGAGTGGCAGTGGCCGTGACGCCCTCCAGGGTGGAGAGATGCTGGCTGACGAAGTTGGCCACTTCCTTCAGGCTCCGCCCGGAAATGGTCACCGCCAGGTCATAGGCGCCGGACATGAGGTAGACAGACTCCACCTCTTCA
Source organism: Oscillospiraceae bacterium (assembly GCA_045537855.1). Taxonomy (GTDB): domain Bacteria; phylum Bacillota; class Clostridia; order Oscillospirales; family Oscillospiraceae; genus UBA1774. The sequence goes on along the minus strand of JAZSQG010000058.1, from coordinate 2,482 downwards.
TACTGATAAATGCGCTCGGCAATGCGGTCAAAGCCCGCACCGCGCTGCGGTACCAGCTTCACTTCGATGAGAGCCGTGACCGATTCTTCCTGGGTGCGATCCCAGTCCACGATGGCCTTGTAGCCCAGCACGATATGATCTTTTTCGCAAGCTCGTATAGCAGCCTCAGCTTCCCCCACGTCCACGCCGGCCATTGCGGCCAGCTGCGCCATGCTCAGAGTGCAGTCTGCTTCCAGATTCTTCAGAAGCTTCAGTTTCTGCTGTTCGGTCATACGGTTTTCCTCCCATTTCAAAAATTAGCGGGGCTTCCGCAAAGCGGAAGCCCCGCTTCAGTTGCGCTGTATTGTACCACGCATCGCAGCACAAAACAAGGTCGTGACAGCAGTTTAGTCCTTTTGACGATAGAGGATGAGTTTTCTGCCGAAGAAGTTCCACAAAAACACCACAAGCGTGGCGATGATTTTGGACAGGAACACATGGAGCCCGGCAAAATCCGTCAGCAGCCAGAGGATCAGCTCCGTGAGCCCCAGGCCCACCGCAGCCAGCAGCAGGAACACCAGCATCTCCGCCCCCTTGCTTTTTCCGGAATCTGCCGCCCGGAACACAAAATAGCCGGAGAGGAGATAGTTCACCGCCACCCCCAGCAGGAATCCCAGCAGCGCCGCCAGGAGATAATGCAGCCTCAGCAGCCGTTCCGCCAGGAGCAGCGTACCTGCATCGGCCGCAAAGGCGGCAGCCCCCACAAACAGCCAGCGAAACAGCTGAATCCAGGTATCGTTGGTGGGCTCCAGCAGCAGCGCCCGCAGCCGAAAATGCAGCATCAGCTTACACAGTTCCCTCAACTTGCTCCCTCCCAAGCATGCACCGCTTTCCCGGGAAATGGCGGGAAAAAGCGGTTGACACTTTATTGTTAAAATGGTACGATAAATTTCGTATTTCCTTACCGTAAGAGGTGATTGTTTTGAAAAGTATATGCGAAATCAACGAGAAAATCAAGGCCGGTACCGCCGTGGTCCTCACCGCCGAAGAAGTCGTGAAGATGGCGCGGGAACAGGGCGTAAAGGAAACCGCCAAACGGGTGGACGTTGTCACCACCGGCACCTTCAGCCCCATGTGCTCCTCCGGCGCTTTTCTGAACTTCGGCCATGCCGAGCCTCTCATCCGAATGTCGGGCGTAAAACTCAACGATGTCCCCGCCTATGCGGGCATCGCTGCCGTGGACTGCTTCATCGGCGCCACTGAGCTCAGCGAGACCCGGGGCATGGCCTACGGCGGTGCCCATGTCATCGAAGACCTGATCGCGGGGAAGTCGGTGGACCTTTCCGCCAAAAGCTATGGCACGGACTGCTACCCCCGCCGAAGTCTGGAGACCAGGGTGCGGCTGGAAGACATGAACCAGTGCTTCCTCTTCAACCCCCGCAACGCCTATCAGAACTACAGCTGCGCGGTCAACACCTCCGACCGCATTATCCATACTTACATGGGCACCCTGCTGCCCCGCACCGCCAACGCCACCTACGCCACCGCCGGCGAGCTCAGCCCCCTGCTGAAGGACCCGGAGCTGCGCACCATCGGCATCGGTACCCGCATCTTCCTCTGCGGCGCGCAGGGCTACGTGGTGTGGGAGGGCACCCAGTGCTACCCCGGCAGCACTACCTATCCCGACGGGGTGAAAAACTACTCCGGCGCCACGCTCTCCGTCATCGGCGACATGAAGAAAATGAGCACGGAGTTCATCCGGGCTGCCAGCATCCACCAGTACGGCGTGAGCCTGTTTGTGGGTCTGGGCATCCCCTTCCCCGTGCTGGACGAAGACCTGCTGGCCCAGCTTGCCAGAGGCAACGATGAGCTGTACACCGAGGTGTACGATTATTCCGTACCCGAGCGCAGCCGCCCCATCCTCCGGGAGCGGGTCAGCTACGCCGAGCTGCGCAGCGGCGAGATCGAGCTTTGCGGCAGGAAGGTCCCCACCGCCCCCATGACCAGCCTGAAGAAGTCCCGGGATGTGGCGGAGCTGCTGAAAAAGCAGGTGCAAAGCGGTGACTTCCTGCTGACGGAGCCTTCCGCCAAGCTGCAGCTGGACACCGTCAAGCACGTCCTGCGGGACGCTGACGGCGTCTGAGGCCGTTTACCCTGATAGGAGGCAAACATATGGCTACTTCTGTTAAAATTCAGCTAAACTTTCATCCGGGTGACACAGGCAGACCCTTTGTCCACCTCTACGCCACCCGCTTCAATCTGGTTTTCTCCATCCTGCAGGCCGACATCAGCCCCGACAAGGGTGGCCGCATGGTTCTGGATGTAACGGGCGAAGACGAGGATATCCAGAAGGCGATGGCCTTCTCGGAAGAAGAAGGCATCGCTGTCCGGGTGCTGTCCCGGGCCATTCACTGGGATGACCGGATCTGCGTCCACTGCGGCGCCTGCACCGCTGTCAAGTCGGATCGTAGCCATGTCGTACTGTGAGCCAAGGAGTTGTAGT
>JAZSQG010000294.1:0-2032 GCA_045537855.1 Oscillospiraceae bacterium | reverse complement strand
TGGCAGGGATGGTGATTTCTTTGAGGGCGGAGCAGCCTTCGAATGCGCTCTCTCCGATTGAGGTGACGCCGGCAGGGATGGAGACGGAGGAGAGGGCGGTGCAGCCTGCGAATGCGCCCCTTCCGATTGAGGTGACGCCGGCAGGGATGGAGATGTCCCCGGATGCCGATGGCCATGACAGAAGGGTCGTTCCATCCTTAGACAGGAGCATTCTTCCCGTTTGGTCTGTGGAAAGGTGCTCGTTCCGTTCTTCCACCATGAACCTTTCCAGCGACGAGCAGCCTGCGAATGCATAATCTTCGATTGAGGTGACGCCGGCGGGGATGGAGACGGAGGAGAGGGACGAGCAGTCTGCGAATGCGCTGTCTCCGATTGAGGTGACGCCGGCGGGGATGGAGACGGAGGAGAGCGACGAGCAGCCGAAGAATGCGCTGCCTCCGATTGAGGTGACGCCGGCAGGGATGGTGACTTCTTTGAGGGCGGTGCAGTCTGCGAATGCGCTCCTTCCGATTGAGGTGACGCCGGCAGGGATGGTGACTTCTTTGAGGGCGGAGCAGCCTGCGAATGCCCCATCTTCGATTGAGGTGACGCCTGGTGGGATGGAGACGGAGGAGAGGGACGAGCAGTCGAGGAATGCCCCATCTTCGATTGAGGTGACGCCGGTGGGGATGGAGACGGAGGAGAGGGCGGAGCAGCCTTTGAATGCGCCCCTTCCGATTGAGGTGACGCCGGTGGGGATGGAGACGGAGGAGAGCGACGAGCAGCCTGCGAATGCCCAAGCTTCGATTGAGGTGACGCCGGCGGGGATGGAGACGGACGTGAGTGACGAGCAGCCTGAGAATGCGCTAGCTCCGATTGAGGTGACGCCGGCGGGGATGGAGACGGAGGAGAGCGACGAGCAGCCTGAGAATGCGCTCCATCCGATTGAGGTGACGCCGGCCGGGATGGAGACGGACGTGAGTGACGAGCAGCCTGAGAATGCGCTCCATTCGATTGAGGTGACGCCGGCCGGGATGGAGACGGACGTGAGTGACGAGCAGCCTGCGAATGCCCAAGCTTCGATTGAGGTGACGCCGGCAGGGATGGAGACGGAGGAGAGCGACGAGCAGCCTGAGAATGCCCTCCATCCGATTGAGGTGATGCCGGCAGGGATGGAGATGTCCCCGGATGCCGATGGCCATGACAGAAGGGTCGTTCCATCCTTGGACAGGAGCATTCTTCCCGCTTGGTCTGTGGAAAGGTGCTCGTTCCGCTCGTCCACCATGAACCTTTCCAGCGACTTGCAGCCTTCGAATGCATAATCTTCAGAGATTGAGGTGACGCCTGGTGGGATGGAGACGGAGGAGAGCGACGAGCAGCCCTCGAATGCCCCTTCGATTGAGGTGACTCCTGGTGGGATGGAGACGGAGGAGAGGGCGGAGCAGCCTTTGAATGCGCCCCTTCCGATTGAGGTGACGCCGGCGGGGATGGAGACGGAGGAGAGCGACGAGCAGCCTTCGAATGCGCCCCTTCCGATTGAGGTGACGCTGGCGGGGATGGAGACGGAGGAGAGCGACGAGCAGTCTTCGAATGCGCTGTCTCCGATTGAGGTGACGCCGGCGGGGATGGTGATTTCTTTGAGGGCGGAGCAGCCTGCAAATGCCCAATTTTCGATTGAGGTGACGCCTGGTGGGATGGAGACGGAGGAGAGCGACGAGCAGTCTGCGAATGCATAATCTTCGATTGAGGTGACGCCTGGTGGGATGGAGACGGAGGAGAGCGACGAGCAGTCTGCGAATGCATAATCTTCGATTGAGGTGACGCCGGTGGGGATGGAGACGGAGGAGAGCGACGAGCAGCCTTTGAATGCCCCTTCGATTGAGGTGACGCCTGGTGGGATGGAGACGGAGGAGAGGGCGGAGCAGCCTGCAAATGCCCTCTGTTCGATTGAGGTGACGCTGGCAGGGATGGTGATTTCTTTGAGGGCGGAGCAGCCTTCGAATGCGCTCTCTCCGATTGAGGTGACGCCGGCAGGGATGGAGACGGAGGAGAG
>JAZSQG010000109.1:0-2552 GCA_045537855.1 Oscillospiraceae bacterium | reverse complement strand
CCTCCGACTTGAATCGTTGTTCTTTAATTTATAAGTGCCCGTTTTAAGGATGCCAGGCGCATCCGCACGCTATTCCAGCCTCCATGCCCCCGTCGAAACCAATACGCCCCCAGATCAGCCGCCCCGGTGCGGGGCGGCGGGGTGGTTGGGGGAGGGGGAAGCTTACTTCAGCTTCTCGGGTTCGGGATATTCTTCGCCGAAGGTATCCACGGTGACCTTCTTCATGACCTGCTTCTGAACGGGCTTGTCATTGTAGATGTTGGTCTTGGTCTCGGCGATGCGGTCCACGGCGTCCATACCGGAGAGGACCTTGCCGAAGGCGGCGTAGCTGCCGTCCAGATGGGGCGCGTCCTCGTGCATGATGAAGAACTGGCTGCCGGCGGAGTCGGGCATGGAACTTCTGGCCATGCTCAGCACGCCGCGGGTGTGCTTCAGCTCGTTGGCGAAGCCGTTGATGGCAAATTCACCCTTGATGTTCCACCCGGGGCCGCCGGTGCCGGTGCCGAAGGGGCAGCCGCCCTGGATCATAAAGCCGGGGATGACGCGGTGGAAGCCCAGACCGTCATAGAAGCCGGAGCTGACCAGATGAATGAAGTTGCGAACGGATTCGGGCGCGATCTCGGGATAGAGCTCCGCAACGATGATGTCGCCGTTTTCCATTTCGATGGTGACCTGGGGATTCTTGCTCATATCAGTAATTCCTTTCCTTCATGGCTCTGTCGATTTCTCTCTTTGCGCTCTTCTCCGCATCGGCATCCCGCTTGTCGTGGAGCTTTTTGCCCTTGCACAGGCCCAGCTCGACCTTCACCCGGGGCCCGAGGAAGTACAGCGACAGGGGAATGAGGGCATAGCCGTCCTGGGCGACCCTGGCACCCAGGCGGATGATCTCCCGCTTGTGCATCAGCAGGCGGCGGGGCCGGACAGGGTCCTTGTTGAACACGTTGCCCTTTTCATAAGGGCTGATGTGCATGCCACGGACGAAGATCTCTCCGTCCTTCACCGTGCAGAAGGAGTCCTTCAGATTGACGCCGCCCTGCCGGATGGACTTGACCTCCGTGCCCGCCAGAGAGATGCCCGCTTCATAGCGGTCCTCCACAAAATACTCGTGAAACGCCTTGCGGTTGGTGGTGATGGGCTTTTTTTCCAGCTTATTTGCCACGGAACCTGTCCCTCCTTCCTGCGGCAGTGGGCGGCCGGTATGGATTTCCAGTCTATCATATCCGCCTGACGCACATTATAGCACGAAGCGGCACGCGGGAAAAGTCTTTTTTTCATTTTCCCGGCGGAAACAGCGGACTTTGTCCTGTCCGGCGAGTAATTCGACAGTTTTCGACAAAAATGGTAATTTCCTGCACCAGCGGACTTGTTCCCAACTTCGGGGAATGCTATAATGCCTACAAAAATGTAGGCTGCAAAACCTGCCTGAGAAGCTGTGCGGGCAGGATTCGTGGAGAAAGAGAGACCTATGGGGCAGACGCCGGACCGGGAGACTGCGATTCTCCTGCAGAATCTCAGTAATACACTCTTCAATGCGCTGAATGACTCTGTGGCTGCCGCAGACCTTCTGGCCAGAAGGCTGAGCCAGAGCGACAATCCGGAGGAGCTGCGCTATCTCGCCATGCTGCGCCATGACCAGTTCCGTATGCTGCGGGTCGCGGAGAATATGAGCGAGCTGGCGGCCATTGGTCTGGGCGAAGCGGTGGTGGATGCCCGGGTGCTGGATATGAATACCCTCTGCGCCGACCTGTGCCGTACCGTTGCCGCGCTGGTAGGGGAGGAGAAGCCCGCGCCGGAGTTTGTTCCCGGTTCCGGGGTGGTGTCCGTGCTGGGTGACAGCGGGAAGCTGGAATGGATGCTGCTGAATATCCTGTCCAACAGCCTGACCCACTGCGGGAAGGAGGATTCCCTCCGCGTAGTGCTCAGCCGCCGGGACGATCAGGTCATCATCACGGTGGAGGACAGCGGCAGCGGCATAGGAGACAGCGTTCTTCCCACGGTGTTTGAAGACTATTTGCGGGAGGCGGAACTGCCGGAGGTCGGGCGGGGCGCCGGGCTGGGTCTGAGCGTGGCGGCCGGCATTGCGGAGACCCATGGCGGGAGCCTGCTGGTTACGGCTGCGCCCGAGGGCGGGACCCGGGTGCTGGTGCGTTTGCCGGCAAACCGTTCGCTGCAGCTGCGGGAACCGAGGGACCATTACGGCAGCGGAATGCGCCGGATTCTGATCGCGCTGGCAGATAATTTGAGTTTTGAAAAATATACTCCATCTTTTCTCTAAAAAGTGCTTGACAAATCGTGAATCCTTGCTATAATGAGGAAGCTTTCCCGATACGGGATATGCGGAAGTGCTGGAATAGGTAGACAGGTACGTTTGAGGGGCGTATGTCGTTTGGCGTGTGGGTTCAAGTCCCATCTTCCGCACCAAACGGGGGCCTCTTCCAGGGCTCCCAAACATATGCGCGAGTGGTGGAATTGGCAGACTCGCTAGATTCAGGTTCTAGTGTGCAATACGCACGTGCGGGTTCAAGTCCCGCCTCGCGCACCAACAAAAAGAC
>JAZSQG010000301.1:0-4336 GCA_045537855.1 Oscillospiraceae bacterium | reverse complement strand
TCCGACTTGTTTTCCCCGGTGACCAGGGCGCCGCAGCCGTTGCGCAGGGCCACTTCCTGAGAAATGCGCATCATGAAGCGGCGCATGATGATGGTGAAGAAAGGTTCGGGGCACTTGTCCCGGATCTCTTCCTGAATGTGGGTGAAGGGCACCACCTCCACCGTGAGTCTGCCGCACCAGGGCAGCAGCTCCGCCGCCAGATCCAGCACCTTCTGCTTGGCAAGCTCGGAGGTGTAGGGGAAGGCGAAGAAGTGGACTGGGATGATCTGCACGCCACGGCGGGCGATCATGTAGGTGGAGACGGGGCTGTCGATGCCGCCGGAAAGGAGGCTCACCGCCCGGCCGCAGGTGCCTACGGGCAGACCGCCCGCTCCGGGGAGGCCCCCGGCGTGGACATAGGCCGCCGTCTCCCGCACTTCCACATGCACCGTCAGCTCCGGATGATGCATGTCAGCCCGAAGATGGGGGTAGGCCTGGGCCAGGCCGCCGCCCACATACTGGCTCAGCTGGATGGAGGTCATGGGGAAATGCTTGTCGCTGCGCTTGGATTCCACCTTGAAGCTGCGCACCTCCTCCAGCACCGGGCGGAGGTATTCCACCGCGCAGCGGAGGATGGCGTCCCTGTCCTTTTCGCAGGCCGCGGCCCGGCAGAGGGAGATGACGCCGAAAATCTTCCGGCAGCGGTCAAAGGTCTCCTCCAGGTCCACCTCCTCCAGGGGCTCCACATAGATGGTGGACTGGGCGGAGGTGATGGAAAAACGGCCCAGATCCTTCAGCCGCCGGGTCACATTGGCCCGGAGCCTGTCTTCAAAAAAACGCCGGTTGTTGCCCTTGAGCACCAGTTCACCGGGCTTGAGCAGAATGATGTCCTGCATATTCATTACACCTCATTTTCTCAGGTGACGTCCGGGAAAAAATACGAATGGACGCCATTTCTATTTTACCCGTTGAGGCATGTTCCTGTCAACCGCTACATAAGGATTCAGCAGGAATAGGCCCGCTCCCGCAGCCCGGTCCCGACCGGGGCGGAGCGGGGCGGGAAAAAAGGAGCGTGTGCGTATGAAACGGGGAAGAAGGGCGGCATGTCTGCTGCTGGCAATTTGCTTCTGCATGCTGCCGGTCTCGGCGGAGGAAGCCTTTGAAGACGGGCCCTGGGAGGCGGTGGAGACCCTGGCCTCTCTGGAGGATGTTTCGGCCTGTACCGGGGCTGCGGTGCTGCTGGAAAAGGAGACGGGGAGCTGCATTTACCAGCACAATGCCCATGCGCGGCTGGCTCCCGCCAGCGTCACCAAGGTGATGACCATGCTGCTGGTGGCCGAGCAGCTGGAGGCGGGGCTGCTGGGTCCGGAGGACCCGGTGCGCTGCAGCGCCCATGCCGCAGGGATGGGCGGCAGCCAGATCTATCTGGAAGAAGGGGAAGAGATGAGCGTGTCGGAGCTGCTCAAGAGCGTGGCGGTGGCCAGCGCCAACGACGCCGCCGTGGCCCTGGCGGAGCACATTGCCGGGAGCGAAGAAGCCTTTGTTAAGCGGATGAACGAGCGGGCAGTACAGCTGGGCATGGAGGACAGCTGCTTTTCCAACTGCACGGGTCTGCCCTCGGAGGGGGAGCACCTCACCAGCGCCTGGGATATCGGCATCATGTCCCGGCAGCTGCTGCAGCACGAATTCATCAAGGAGTACACCACCATCTGGACCGACAGCGTCCGGGGCGGGGAATTCGGCCTGAGCAACACCAACAGGCTGGTGCGCTTTTACAGCGGCGCCACCGGCCTGAAGACGGGCTTTACCCAGGAGGCCATGTACTGCCTGGCCGCCAGCGCCCGGCGGGACGGGGTGGAGTACATTGCCGTCATCCTCCACGCATCCACCTCCGATGAGCGCTTTGAAAGCGCCCGGCTCCTGCTGGATTATGCCTTTGCAAACTACTGTCTGGTGGAGGTACAGCCCGGGGAAGCCCTGCTGCCCATTCCCGTGGAGCTTGGCACCGCCGACTGGCTGCAGCCCGTGCCCGCCCGGGGCGGAAAGCTATTGCTGGAAAAGCGGGCCGCTGCGGGGCTGCGGCGGGAAGTGAGCCTGCCGGAATCGGTGGAAGCTCCGGTGGAGGCGGGGCAGCAGCTGGGGACGCTGCGGCTGCTGGACCCGGAGGGGAAGGAGCTGGCCTGCGTGCCGCTGGAGGCGCCGGAGGCGGTGCCCCGGCTGGGCTGGGGGCAGCTTCTGGGCCGTTTTCTTTGCCTCCTTTGCTGCGGGGAAGGCTGAAGCCGGGATTTTACGGTAAAAATTTTGCTCCGGCAGTGGAAAATCTTCTGATTTCGGTTGAATCGCCGGGCACAAACTGCTATACTTATCCTGAATCAGAATCCTCCGGCGGCGGGGAAGGGCTCGGCCCGGCCCACGCCGTACGTACTTCAATACTGCAAAGGAGACAGGAAATGGTCAAAGTAATCATGGGGGTGAAGGGCTCCGGCAAAACCAAGCTCCTCATCGAAATGGTCGAAAAGGCACTGGCGGAAGAGCAGGGCAGCGTGGTCGTCATCGAGAAGGAACGCTCTCTGACCTATGACATCCCTCACGAAGCGCGGCTCATCGTCGCCTCCGACTACGCCTTCGGCGCTGCCGAATTTATGAAGGGCTTCCTCAGTGCCGTTCACGCCACCAACTACGATGTGTCCCATGTGTTTATCGATAATCTGTACAAGATCTTCAATGACAGGTCCCCCGAGGCGGCGGAAGAATTCCTGGCCTGGCTGGATGCCTTCAGCCAGAAGGAAGGCGTGAATTTCACCCTCACCCTCTCCGCCCCCATCGAAAATGCCACCGAGGCCATCAAAAAATATTTCTGAGCAGGAAACCATATTTTGTCGCTTTTTACCGGGAGCTCCGCAGGATGCTGTGGAGCTCCCGATTTTTGTCGAATTCTGTCGAACGATTCTCCTTGCAGGGGCAAATTTCCGGTGTTATTTTGGCTTCACCCGGGATGAAGTGAAAGCTGGAGGAAAGAAAAAATGCTGCGTTATACCGTATTTTCCGATACTTATGTGCACGAAACCCTGGGCCCCTACCGGGGCTGGGGCATCGAGGCCCGCCTGCCGGACGGAAGCTGCGCCGGACGGGTGGAGGATATCTCCGAGGACTGCGCCTATGTGCAGCTGGTGGCTGCCGTGCTGAACCGGGAGCGGGCGGAGCCGGTGCATCTCCGGGACATTCTTGAAAATTTTCTGTCGGATCCGGACACAAAAAATACTTTACTTGCTCTGGACTTGGGGTTATACTGACACGGATAACTATCCCATCAGAGGGAGGAGACGAATGTGAGTATACTGGAACAGATGAAGGATCCGGCGCTGCTGGAGCAGATGGGCCTTGGGGCCAAGCTCTGGGGCTCCGTCACCGTCATGATCATCGGCATGGCCGCCTGTCTCGTGGCGCTTACCGCCATCATGTACGCCATCAAGCTGATGCATTTCATTTTCCGGGAAAAGAAGCAGTCCGAAGCCCCCGCCGCGCCGGAAGCCGCTGCCGCCGCTGCCGCCGCTGCCGCCGCAGTCGACCTCAGCGCCTTTCCCGCAGGCTCCCTGGTGCTTTCCTGCCCCTGTGAGGGTACGGTCCGCCAGCTGAACGCCGGTGTGGGCGCCAGCGTCCGGGCGGGGGATGTGCTCCTGCTGCTGGACGCCTTCAACACCGTCAATGAGATCGTCGCCCCGGAGGACGGCGTGGTCCGGGAAGTCCGGATCAGCGCCGGAGACCGCGTCAGCAGCGGCGATGTCCTTGTGGTACTTTGAGAAGGGGGTATAGAGAGATATGCTGGACGGAATTCTGAGCTTCCTGCAGACCACGGGCATTGCCCTGTTCGGCTGGAAGGAAATGGTGATGCTCATCATCTCCTTCGTGCTGCTGTATCTGGCGCTGGTGAAGGAATTTGAGCCCCTGCTGCTCATCCCCATCGCCTTTGGCATGTTCCTGAGCAACCTCTTCGGCAGTGCTATTTTCAACCCCGCCACGGAGACCGAGGCGGCGGGCCTGTTCCGCTATTTCTACATTTTGGACGAGATCGGCATCCTTCCGCCCCTGATCTTCCTGGGCGTGGGCGCCATGACCGACTTCGGTCCCCTGATCGCCAATCCCAAGAGCCTGCTGCTGGGCGCAGCCGCCCAGTTCGGCATCTTTGTCACCTTCATCGGCGCCATCCTTCTGGGCTTCACGGGCCAGCAGGCGGGCAGCATCAGCATCATCGGCGGGGCCGCCGGCCCCACCCGCATTCTGGTGGCCACCCCTATGGCCAAGGAGATCCTGCCTGCCCTGGCCATCGCCCCCTATTCCTACAAGACGGTGGCCAAGC
>JAZSQG010000249.1:0-3125 GCA_045537855.1 Oscillospiraceae bacterium | reverse complement strand
CTCCCCGGCGGCGTCCCGCTCCAGGAAGTCATAGCGGTCAAAATCCAGATACTGCCGCGCCCCCCGGTCATCGGTGGAGACCACGCTCCGGGGCTCGTCGGCATAGGCCAGTTTGAACTGGAAGATGAGGCGGAAGAGCTGGGCGTAAGCCGCCTCCTTCAGCACCCGCTTACTCTCCAGCCGCCCCGCCGCCTGGGCTGCGGCAAATTCCTTGGCCACGCCGCTGACGGCGCTGGAATCCCGTCTGCCCTGGAAGCTATCGGTAATGCCCAGACTCTGCCGGGCTTCCTCATACACCTGGCTGAGATAGCGCAGCTCGTATTCCAGGTCGCCCTTGAAGTCATAGACTCCGATGAGGCTGCGGTCGGCGGCACTGCCGATGTACCATTTTTCGCTGTCCTCCGGGTCGATGCGGAAATCCGCCCGGTCCGGCAGGGTCACCCGGCTCCCGGCCTTCACCAGCCGGTCGATGATCTTCTTTTCCATGCGGTTGATGGTGTTCTGCTGGTCGGCCACCTTCTCCGCGTCGGATTCCCCCAGCAGCTGGCCGTAGACGCTGATGTTCCGCTGCAGCACCAGGGGGTAGCTATCCGGCTGGTAGTAGGGGATCTTCGTGGGCTCCAGGCGGGTGACGCCCGCTTCCGTCACCGCCCTCGCCCCGGGGATCACCGTGCCGTGGCGGGTGACGATGCGCTCATAGACTTCCTCATAGCGCTCCTGCCGCAGCTCCGGCTTCCCGCCGCAGCGGCTGCAATGCGTTTCCTCCGGCAGGGCGGGGGTGCCGCAGTCGCAGCAGCGGCGCAGCTGCCGCACCTGATAATCCTCCAGGTCCTCCAGCACGGTGTCGTTGACCCAGCTGAAGCGGCCGATGCCTCCCGCCTCGTTGCGGTAGTAGGCGCAGTAGAGGGTCACCAGTTCCTCCGCCCCCTCTTCCGGGCTCTGCCCGGCAAGGCGCACCTCCGGCTCGCTCTCCCCCTCCCCGGACACATCCACCCCGTAGCGGCGGCGGATGCAGCCCTTGGTCTGGGGCAGCTTGAGGATCACATAGTCCATGTCCTCGATGCAGCTGAACACCCCCGCCTGGGGTGCCAGCTGCTTGGGATGGATGAGGTTCACCGCCACCTCCCCCACGGTGTTGTGGGTGCGCTGGCTGCTGTCCCATTCCACCAGCCAGAGCCCGCCCCCCTGAATGGGCACGGTGCGCTCCATCTGGTCGTTGAGGGTCTCAAAGGGCAGGCGGTCCAGTTCGTTCCGGAGCATGTCCTCGATGAGCCGGGCCCGCCACTCATCCTCCTTGCGCCGGGCCGTCACCTTGGGCTGGGGGATCACGGAGCTGACCATGCTCTCGATGTTTTCCGCCACGATGTTGCGCACATGGGGCGTATGGCGCACGCTTCCCCCGGGGTCCCGGTCCAGCTCCGTCAGGGGCTTCAGGCGGCTCTCGCCCCGGTACAGCCCCTCCCGGGCGTCCATGCGCGCCTCCTCCCGGGCAAAAGCCCGGCTGCTGACGGCCAGGCGCTCCTGCCAGAGCCGCAGCTTCTGCTGATTCTGCTTCACTCAGTCCTTCCTCCTTCCGGGAAGCCGGGGCGAAGGCCCCCACCTCCCTGTCCCGGCGGCGTCTTGGCCGCCCTTACAGCCCGCTCCCCGGGCGCGCCGCCCCCTTGGGCGGCCCCCAGCTGCGGTACATGTATGCTTTCCCCTCCCGGTCGGCGCTGCGGTAGTCCTCCCACATGTCCTCCGTCCACTCCCGGGCGGAGGGGGCGCGGGCCGGGCGCAGCTCCATGGACTGCTGGGGCCGGATGTGATGGGCGATGGCCAGTGCCATGACGCAGTCGTCATGGGCTCCCGGTGCCGCCTCCGGCCGCAGGCGCTCGCTGCGCACAAAGCTCATCAGCTCCTGCAGGGTGTCCGCATCCCGAATCAGCTCCGGGTGCTCCCGCACGCAGCGCACCAGCTCTCCCAGAATGAGGGGCCTCGTCACCCGGTCGGTGCGGAAGCCGAAGCTCTTGCGCACCGCGCCGGTGTAGTTGTCCTCCACCTCCCGGACATAGAGCCGGGGGTAGCCCATCAGCTCCAGCAGCTTCACCGGGTAGGTGGAAAAGTTCACCTCCACGCCGATGAGGGCGTCTCCGTAGTAGCGGCCCAGGCAGTAGAGCTGCCGGGCGAAGCTGTCTTCATCGTAGTGGCTGCGCAGGGTGCAGACCTGCATTCCCGTGATGTTATCCAGCACCTGGGCCACAAACCAGTCGCTGCCGTCTCCCGCCGTGTCCGCCCCGATGACATAGGGCCGTCCCGGCTCCGGCAGGGCGTAGATGCGCACGGGCCCCTCCGCTTCCTCTGTCCAGCGGTACTCCCTTACCCGCACCTCGTCCGCCTCCGGGGTCCATTCAAAAAGCCCCTCCGCCAGAGGCGGCGGCAGCTGCTGCAGGCGCTGCCCCAGCTTCGCCGCGTCAAAAACCGTCCTGCCGCTGACGCCCCACTGCCCCAGGCAGTACACCGTGTAGTAGTAGGGGTCCGTCTCCCGGAAGGCTTCCAGGGTCCCGGCGGCCTCCGGGGAGAGGAAGCGGTTGTCCCGGTAGGTGCTGCGGTGGGTCCTGGCCCGGGGCTCCTCCCGGTCAAAGAAGCGCTTTTTCAGCCAGTGGCTCACGCTCACGGGGTTAAAGCTGAGGATCATCTGCAGGTAGTAGGGGCTCCGGGTACGCAGGCGGATGTCCAGCTGGTTGAAGTCTCCTTCGCTGATCTCGCTGGCCTCCTCCACCCAGATACCGGTGATGTCGTAGATGCTCTTGAGCTTTTCCGTGTTGTCCAGTCCCGCAAAGATGATCTCGCTGCCGTTGGGAAAGCGCAGCAGCATCTCGCTTTTCAGCACCCGCACGCCGCAGCGGGGATAGTGGGTCTCCAGCTGTCCCAGCAGCTGCTGGAAGCAGCTCTCCCGGAGGGAGCGGGCCACCTTCCGGCATACCAGCCAGCGGTGTCCCGGCTCGTGAATGACCCGCTCCAGCACCTTGCGCCCGGCAAAAATGCTTTTTCCGCTGCCGCCCCCCCCGCAGAGCACCAGATAGCGGTGCTCGTCCAGATACAGGGGCAGAAAGCAAGTCGGAGGCCAAGCGGTCTTAGGAAGACAA
>JAZSQG010000359.1:0-4973 GCA_045537855.1 Oscillospiraceae bacterium | reverse complement strand
AGCGCTCGTAGGCCTGCTGATACAGGGTGGGGAGCCGGTCGCTGAGCTGGGCGGCATAGTAGTCCCCCGCCTGGGTGGCCGCCGTTACCGCCCAGGAGGAGGGCAGGCCGCCGGTGGCGGCGCTGGCCTTGCCCAGAGCGTCTGCCGTGGCCCGCTCTCCCTCCCGGCGATACTGCTTCCGGTAGGCGCTCCAGTTGGGATCCGTCTCCGGGTCATAGCGGAAGGGCGCCGTGCTGCGCAATTCCTCCGCCAGACTGCCCGCCTGCTTCTGATAGCTGCTGCCCCGGTAGGCAGGCGCCTCGCTGAAGCGGAAGCTGTCCGTGGGCTCGTCGGCATAGTAGCGGGAGCCGTCGCTGCCGCCGGTATAGCCCCCGTAAATGCTGCGCTGCCGGTTGAGCATGCTGTTTGCGATCTTCTTCCCCTCGCTGCCGGCACTGTGCCAGTCCTGCTTCAGGGAGATGGCCGTCAGGCCGAACTCGGGAAAGGCCTTGGCCAGCTCCAGGTCATAGCTGGAAAATTCCGATTCCAGACCGCTCTCCTTCAACGCTTTTTCAAAATCCGAATAGCTGGGCTGATATGCCATTGTCTTCGCTCCTTTCTCATCGTTCCCGCCCCGGCAGCATTTCCCGGGTCAGGCTGTGTATGCGGCAGGCCCCCTCGCCCTCCAGGCGCAGGCGGAAGCTCTCCGCCCGCCGGGGCAGCAGGGGCAGGAGGGCCGTGCGCCGGGTATCGGCGCGGAATTCGGCTGCCTGCTCCCAGTCGCCCCCGTCATAGCGCAGCAGCACCCGCAGGCGGCTCCCCTCCTGCGCATCCAGGCGCAGCAGCAGGCGGCAGAGGCTCTTTTTATCCGGTACGCCCCCGGTGAAGTCGGCAAATTCCGCAAACCAGCGGAGCTTGCCTTCCCCGTCTCCCGCCGTCTCTCCCCGGGTGTCTCCCAGCAGCAGGAGCTCCCCCTCCCGGGTCAGGCCGTAGAGCCGCTCCCCCATCCGGGCAAAGTACAGCACCGCAAGGCCGTCCTCCCGGTGCCAGAGACCGGAGCGGGTATCGTAGACCAGGAGCTGCCGCTGCCCGTTTTCGTCCTCGGCGCTCAAATACCAGCGCCGCCCGTCGCTCCCTGCAGCCGCATTGCGCAGCTTCATCCCCGCCAGCGCAGCGTCCACTGCTGCGGGGATGCCCCCGGAATAGCGCACCGCCCCGGAGGAGGCCAGATAAAAGAGGGTATCTCCCGCCACGGCGAGGCTACCGCCGCTCCACGCCGCCACCCCGGTGCTGGCGCTGCTCAGCAGCTCAAAGTTGGAGGGCAGGGAGCCGTAGAGCTTGAAGATCTGCCCCTCCTTGAAGAAGGTAGGGTAGCCCAGGTAGGCCGCGCAGCCGGTAAAATCCCCCACCGAGCCCGCCTCCACGGCGTAGGAATCGGTGCTGAGCCCGTCAAAGACCTCCCAGTTCGTGGGATCTCCCAGCTTGCTGCCCCGGATACTGTCGCCCCTGCAGCCCCAGACCCGGTTTTCGCTGACGCAGAGCCAATCCAGGTCCGGCACCTCCCGGGCGAGGGTCACCGCAGCGCGCTCCGCTGCACGCTCCTCCCCCTCGGGGAGGGTGAACGTGTATTCATAGAAGCGCAGTTCCCGCCCATCCTCGCTGATTTCCCGGATGATGGCACTTTTGTTGTTTTCCGGCATGGCGCTGCAGCCGCTGATGCGGATGCAGTCCCCCGCCCGGAAAAAGGCCGAGAGCAGCACCGAATCGCTGCGAAGGCAGTTGGCCTTCGCGCTTTCCCCATAGATGCTGCCATCCAGAATGTGCAGGGTCCCCGCCGGGCAGGTGACCCGGCTTTCCAGGCTTGTCAGGCTGTCTTCTTCCGGGTCGTAGCAGACCTTGTCCGGCCAGATGAGGATGCGCCTTCCCAGTGCGGCAAAGACCTTGGGACTGTCGCTGAGCTGCCCCTTCACGCTGTCGCCGTACCAGAAATCGCAGCCGTCCACGAAGCACAGTACCTCCCCGGCGCAGAACAGGCCGTTGGGCTTTTTGAGCCTGCGCAGCAGGCGGCGGGGCGGGCGCACCGCCAGCAGGGGGTATTCCGCCCCCGTGAGATTTTCCATATCCCAAAGGCTGCCGTCCCCCGCCCCCGGGCGGCGGTCATAGCCGCCGAAGGCTGTCTGCACCCAGCGCCGGGGGGCGGAAGGGCCCATACGCGGCAGTTTCATTCCCCATTCCTCCTTACAGTCTGTAATACAGCGGCCCGCCCAGGCAGACCATCCGTTCCCCGTCCACCTCCAGGGCGGTGCCCGCCACCAGATACAGGGGCGCCACATAGCAGTTGAGCAGGAGCTGCCGCCCCCGGCACACCGCCTGGGACAGGATGACAAAGTCCGCGGCGTTCTGGGCATCGCTGTCGTTCACCAGGTTGAACGCGCCGTAGACCCCGTCCGACCAGCGGGAGACGATCGTGTCCCCCTCACCGCTGACGCCCACCACCTGCAGCCCCGTCCCCTCCGGGCTGCGGCACAGAAGGAGGCTGGAATTATAGCTGTAGTTTATGGGCGTGCTGTAGCTGCTTCCGGCATACATGCTGCAGATGATGATCTCCCCGGTACCGGGGTTGCGCATCAGCAGCAGGCCGTAGTTGGCGGAGGCGATGCTCCCCGACGTGCCGGAAAACATGTCCATGGGCAGGGTGTAGTCCTGCCCCGCCACGGTGACGGTGAGGCTTTCCCCCTCCGCCAGGGCATCACAGCCCAGACTCACGAGCTTTGCCGCCAGAGCGGCGGCACAGGCGGCGCGGCAATCGCTGCCGCTGCCGAAATTGGAACCGATGTAGTAAAGATCCAGCGCCATGCTTCTTCTCCTTTATCCTTCCTCTGCCTGCAGGGTCCCCGCCGTATAGCGGCCCACGCAGGCTTCCCCGCTCACCAGCCCCTGCCCCACCATGCTTTGAGCCGCGGGGCACGCTTCCCCCATCCGGGGCGCAGCTCCGGGAAAACCGTGAATGCCGACCGCCCCCGGCAGGGGCCCGTGAAAACTCACCCCCTGCAGGCTCCGCCCCAGGGCGAGGCCCTGCAGAAAGCAGCGCTGCTCCTGCCTGTTCACCAGCACACCTCCGTTTCCAGTCCGTCCGGGTGGAGAATGCGGGTAATGTTCCCCGCGCTGTCCGTTTCCAGCCGGTAGGTGAAGCTGTCGCCCCCCTCCAGAGTCTCCACAAAACAGCCGCCCTCCAGGCGGCTGAAGTCATAGCACAGGGGCCGCCGCTGGCGGAGAATGTTCACAAAGCCGCTGTCATCCATCCGCAGACTCAGGGTTTTCCCGGCGCTCGTGACATAGCGCAGGCAGATGCCCGCAGCGTCCTTGTAGAGCCAGGCCCGGCTGTTTCCGCGCTCATCCCCCGCACCCAGCTGCAGCACGGGCATCACCGTCTCTTCCCCGTTTTCCAGGGGAATCTTCTGAAAGCGCAGGCTCATCTTCGTAAGTTCCTGATAGACGTAGACATACACCGGCCACTCCGTCTCCCGCAGGCAGCTCATGCGGCTGCAGCCTTCGTCCTCCCAGTAAAAGCGCCTGCCGTCCGCCTCCAGCTGCACACGCCGGCTTCCGTCGGTGACGGCGGTAATGAAATCCATCTGCTCTCCGTGGATGCTGATGTAGTCCAGCTGAGAGGTATCCCCCCGGAGGTAGCGCTGCGCCCGGAGCCAGTCCGTGCGCAGCTTCCACACCGTCAGCGCCGCCATGGCGCCGTAATCGGCGTAAAGCTCCCCGGTGATCACCGTGTCGGAGATGAGGGTCTCCACCTCCAGGGTATCCGCCACCGCCTCCTCCAGCTTCTGCAGCTCGGCGGCGTTGAAGTTGTCCATGCCCAGATTGCGCAGGATATAGCGCAGATGCTCCAGCAGCATGAACAGATAGTTGTGGATGCTTGCCAGCTTTTCTTCCGTGCTCTCCGCCCCGGTAAAGGCGGGAAAGCCGCTGTCCAGACTCATAAAGGCATTGGGCATCCCCTGCCGCCTCCTTTCTCAGGCTTCTGCCGGCCCCAGAAAGGCTTCCGCCGCAGAAAGCAGGAAGCTCTCCTTATAGGGGCTGGGCTCCCCGGCATAGACCAGCTCCCCCGTGGGGCAGAGCTGCCCCATGTAGTTGCCCGCCCCGTCATAGACGCTGTAGCTCCCGTCCTGCCGCTCCGAGGCCGTGCCCCGGGCATACAGATCCCCCTGGGGCGTCTTTTCTTCCCATTCCGGGCTGTAATAGAGATTGTGGAATTCCTTTGCTCCCATCATGCCTGCTCCTCCATTCTCATCAGCAGCCGGGCCAGCACCGTAGCCAGTTCCGCCCGGCTGAGCTTATCGTCGGGCCGGAAGCTGCCGTCCGGGTCCCCCTGCATCAGTCCCGCTTCCATACTCCGGCGGATGGCAGCCTCCGCCCAGTGTCCCGCCCAGTCCGCACTCCAGTCGGGCCTGCAGAAGCCCAGCAGCTGCGCGCCGCGCCGGTTTTTCCGGGCCACACAGCCGCCGCAGTCCTGGCTTCCCTCCGCCCCGGGGCTGGTATTGCCCTCGACGGTCTCGATGCTTCCGTCCCCCAGCACGCCCACTACAAGGCCGCAATGCTCCGGGTCCCGGGTGCCGGAAAAGTTCAGGATGGCAATATCTCCGGGCTGCGGCCCGGCGGTATGCCACCTGCCCCGGGCCTGATAGCGATTTCGCAGCACCGTGCAGCTGGCGGTTTTTTCCCCGAAGCAGAACTGCTGCTCCGCACCCGCCGCCCGGAACACCCACCAGAGGAACATCACGCACCAGGGGTAGCCGTCCAGCCCGTAGCTCTCTCCGTATTTCGTGCGGTTGGAGCCCGGCGGCAGCTCCGTGTTGCCCAGCTCCCGCCGGGCGCAGGCCAGCACCTTATGTACCGTCATGGTGTTCCTCCTCCGTCTTCCGGTTCAGCACATCGATGGCCCGGCGCAGGACCGCCGGGATGGGCACCCCCATGAGCCCCGC
>JAZSQG010000172.1:0-1587 GCA_045537855.1 Oscillospiraceae bacterium | reverse complement strand
GCGCAGACACCGCCGGCCTTTTCCATGGCGGCGTTCACCAGCTCCCGCAGGCTCTGGCCGTCCATCTCCTCTTCAAAGAGGCAGAGGTTGCCCTCCACGGTGCGCAGGGCCGCCGCTTTCACTTCCAGCAGCTTCCGCCGGGCCGCCAGCAGCTGCTGCCGGGTGTTTTCCAGCTCTTCGCTCACGCGCCGGACGGCGGCGGGGGTCTCATGCTGTTTGGCAGACAGGAGACCGGAAATTTCCAGGGTGCTGCGGTAGCGCAGATCGTGATCCTCCAGCGCGTCCCGACCGCAAAGCATGTGCAGGCGCACACCGCCCCGGTGGCGCATGAAGTCCAGAATTTTGATGCTGCCAATGCTGCCGGTGCGCTTGACATGAGGGGCACAGCAGGCGCAGATATCATAGCCGGGGATGCGCACGATGCGCACATTCTCCGTGAGCTCCAGCTTGCTGCGGTACTTCAGCCGCTTCAGGGCCGTGGGCGTGGGGTAGTAAGCCCGGACGGGCACATCCTCCCAGACGGCCCAATTGGCCTCCAGCTCCAGCTGCTGCAGCTGCTCCCGGCTCAGCTCCCCGTCAAAATCTACGGTGACGTCCCCGTCACCCAGATGGAAGCCCACGTTCTGATAGCCGTAATGCCTGTACACAATGCCGGAAAGGACATGCTCGCCGCTGTGGTTCTGCATCCGGCGAAAGCGGGTCTCCCAGTCCAGTTCCCCGGTGACGCTTTCCCCCACGGGAATGGGGCCATCGGTGTAATGGGTGATGATGCCGCCCTTTTCATGGGTATCCAGCACCTTACAGTCACCCAGCAGGCCGACATCTCCCTTCTGGCCGCCCCCTTCCGGGAAGAAGGCCGTGCGGTCCAGGATGACTTCCCAGCCGTGCTTCCCCTCCTCGCAGCTCAGGACCCGGGCCGTGAAGCTGCGCAGATAGCTGTCCTGATCGTAAAGCTTCTCTGTCATAGCGACTCCTTTTCCAAAGCAATGCACCGGTCCGGCAGGGACCGGCGCATTGCCTCAATCCTTATTCATCCAGCGCTTCCTGAAGCAGACGGTTGATCTGCCCGGGATCGCCCCGGCCCTTCAGGGCCTTCATCACGCCGCCGAAGATGGCCTGTTTGGCCTTCACCTTGCCGGCCTTATAGTCCTCCACGGACTTGGGATTGTCCGCCATGGCCTGCCGGATGGCGGCACGGACGGCATCCTCATCATTGCTGGCGCTGAGACCCTTTTCTTCGGCATAGGCCACCGGGTCCACATCCTGCTCCAGCACCGCAGCCAGGATCTGCCGGGCGGAAGCCCGGTTAACGCTGCCGCTGCTGCTCATCTGCACCAGCTTACCCAGCTTTTTGGGGTCGATGCGCAGCTCATCCGCCGTGAGATTCTTCTTCTTCAGCAGATTCATGCAGTCGCCCAGCAGCCAGGAAGCGATGTCCTTCGGGCTGTCGCAGACTTCCAGTGCGCCCTCAAAGGCATCGCAGAGAGCCCGGGAGGCGGTGAGCTGGGCACTTTCCGCTTCGCCCAGGCCGTAGGAAGATACATAGCGTGCCTTCTTTTCCGCCGGAGGCTCCGGCAGAGAGGCACA
>JAZSQG010000263.1:0-6887 GCA_045537855.1 Oscillospiraceae bacterium | reverse complement strand
CAGGGCGCAGGCGTCATAGCTGATGGCGAAATCCTCCGCATCCCGGTGGGGGAAGAAGCTCACGCCCACCTCATAACGGATCATGCCGCCGCCGCTTTCCGCGGTGAGCCAAACGTCGGCTGCGCGGCGCTCCACGCCGTTGAAGGTGCAGGCGGCGGAAAAATACTGCCTGTAAATATCAATACTGGCCATAGGCTTTTCCTCATAAGGCAAGGGGAGCGGATTTCCATTCGAGCGGATTTCCGTTCCCCTATTTATTTTGGACTCAGTGTTATCTTCGCCGAAACAGCAGTCAGGCAGACTATGGGCTTGCGTCGGTGCTTTCCCGCAGTGCATTACCTGCGGCGGCGGATATGCCTCACAAAAGACCACAGGATGCCTACAACGATCAGAACTGCAAAACCAATGATATAAGGGGTCGTTGTCCGAACCTGTGCATTGTACATGTTGCTGTAGGGAATTCCGTTGGGATCTTGCCAGATAATACCGGGGTTCTCAGCCAAAGATCCATATGCCGCACGGGCAAAGCAGGAAATTCCGAGACCAACGGCACCAACGATACTTACAATGACACCGAAAAGTCTGCGCTTGATGCACAGAATAGCAGCGGCAAGCAAAAGAATAATCGCCAATAGCAGCAGGAAGATTCTCATACAAAATCTCTCCGTATAAACCGTCTGTATTATGGTTGGCCGAAATCGCAATCCGGCAGGCACGGCCGTGGCGGGCTTCGTCCCGGGCCTTCGCACAAGTGGCTTTGCTGCGCCCGTGACGGAACCGAAACAACGTTCGGCTATTGATAAAAAATTGTATCAGTATTTGCGCCTGTTAGCAAGCGTTTTTACTATTTTCAGCTGCCCGGGGCTCGTCGGCGGACGCAAAAAAGGGGAAGCACCGAATGATGCTTCCCCTTGAAAAATCCTTGCTTTACAGGGTGTTTTGATCTCAGCCGAAATATCTCTCCAGCAGACCCTTTCGTCCTCACAAGCTTCGTATCACGAGCTTCCGTAAGGGTACGAAAGCTCATTCACTCCGCTGCTCGTCCTCTCCAAATCAAAGCCGCTTTGCTGGGCTTTGATTTGGTAGCGGCTTACTTGAAATATCTCTCCAGCAGACCCTTCAGGGCGCGGCCATGACGGGCTTTTGGGAGTTATTCGATACTTTCCAATGTTAGATACACATCTGCAAGTATCAACACATCGCCTATACTGATTTCTGTGGGTTCTGATACTTCTGCCAATTCCTGCTCTCTCATCAAAAAAGTACCATTTGTGGAATCCATATCTTCCACAAAAAGGCTGCTGTCGATGAGAGTAAGTTTGCAATGTGTTCTGGATACGTGCTCATCCGAAACAACAATATCGGATGTGTCGCTTCTTCCGATAGTGATTGGGGAATCAATCCCTGTTGTAGTCGAATAGACGGTTTTCGTATCCGCTTCGCAGAAGGTTACACGAACCTGTGTAGCCGATGCAGAACCTCCTGCAGTAGGAATCGGGGTTTCTGCTCCGCACGCACAAATGAAGGTTGCAAGCAGAATAACGGCAATAACCAGTGCTGTTTTTTCATAGAGCATCCCCTTTTTCTAAAACTTAGTACAATTATTTATATCATAAAGATGTACTAAGTCAATCATGTTGAACGCAAAGAAAGAGGACGAAGCCGCAGCTGGGTTTCTCGACAGACTGAGGGGGCGCCTGGGGCGCCCCCTTTCCTTTTATCATTCAAGTTCTGCCTGATCAGCCGGCGTTCCAACCGCCGTCTACCACCAGAACATCGCCGTTGATATAAGAGGATTCGTCGCTCGCCAGGAACAGAGCCGCGTTGGCGATGTGCTCGGCAGAGCCCGGTTCCGGGGCCGTGGCCAGCACCTTCTGCACCCGTCCATAGCCTGCCATATTGGGCATGCCCATGGAGCTGGAGATTTCGGTGGCGATGCCGCCGGGGGCGATGGCATTGCAGCGGATGCCGTCCGGCTGATACATGAAGGCCGTGTTCTTGGTCAGGCTTACCACGGCGGCCTTGCTGGCGCAGTAGATCGCGCCGGCGCAGCTGCGCATGGCGCCGAGGGAGGCCACGTTGATGATGTTGCCGCCGCCCTGGGCCTTAAAGATGTTCACCGCTTTGCGCATGGCATACATGGGGCCGTAAACATTCACCTGAAAGACCTGCTCCAGCTTTTCGTTGCTGAAGTCGCCGATGGGACCCATGTCGTCCATGATGCCGGCGTTGTTCACCAGAATGTCCAGCCCGCCGAATTCCTTCACGGCGGCGTCAATGGCGGCCTCGATGTCTTCCTGTCTGCTCACGTCACCGGGGAAGGGGAGTACCTTGCCGGGGAGTCCCGCCAGGGAGGCTGCCAGCTCTTCCAGCCGCTCCCTGCGCCGGGCCACGGCCACCACGCTGGCGCCCTCCTTCACGAAGCGTTGTACGATGGCAAGTCCCATGCCGGAGGATGCTCCGGTGACGACGACGGATTTACCCTGAAGTTTCATAGTTTGTTTCCTCCTTCTGTTTCCGACTGCCGATGCGGGAGAGAGAGAAGGGGAGCGGCGCTGCGCCGTTCCCCTGTTTGTATGCCGTTTAGCCGAAGTAACGCTCCAGCAGACCCTTCAGGGCGCGGCCGTGACGGGCCTCGTCGCGGGCCATCTCGTGGACGGTGTCATGGATGGCGTCCAGGTTGTTCTTCTTGGCGCAGGCGGCCAGGTCGAACTTGCCCTGGGTGGCGCCGAATTCGCAGTCCACGCGCCAGGCCAGATTCTCCTTGGTGCTGGCCTTCATGTTGGCTTCCAGATCTTCGCCCAGCAGCTCGGCGAACTTGGCGGCATGCTCGGCTTCTTCGTAAGCGGCCTTTTCCCAGTACAGGCCGATCTCGGGGTAGCCTTCCCGGTGGGCGATGCGGGCCATGCAGAGGTACATGCCCACTTCGCTGCACTCGCCTTCAAAGTTGGCCTTCAGCTGGTCGAAGATGTAGGCCTTGTCCTCGGCGCTGAGGTCGGGGTTGTTCTTGACGGTCTTGGCATAGATGCCGTATTCATGCTCGGCGGCCAGCTTCATTTCGCCCACCTGCTCCACGAACTTGGAAGCGGGGACCTTGCAGACGGGGCAGGCCTCGGGGGCACTGTCGCCGGTGTGGACATAACCGCAAACGCTGCAGACAAACTTCTTCATAATAGTTCCTCCTGTTTTTCGATCATACAGAAATTTTATGTTTATTTTTTGGATTTACGAGTGGGTGGACTGCCGGGTTTCACCGGAGCAGCCATTGCAGAGACCCCGGAATACCAGCTCCAGACTGGAGACGCGGACGGGATTGTTTGTTTCCGCCGAGCGGGGGAGGCCGCTCACATCCGGCAGGCCCTTCAGGTCCAGCACGCTGCCGCAGCGGCTGCAGATGAAGTGGGGGTGGGCCATGGTGTTGGCATCGAAGCGTTCCCGCCCGTCCACCACCGCCACGCAGATGACCGAGCCGTCATCCCGGAGCTTGGCCAGATTGGAATACACCGTGGTCTTGGAAATGTTGGGGTAAACTTCCTTCAGAGTCAGGTAGAGCTGCTCGGCGGAGGGGTGCGCCTTCGTTTCCGCCAGGGCGGCGTAGACCGCCTCGGCCTTGCGGCTGAACTTACTCTCCCGGGAGGGGGAAGCTTTCTGTGTCACATCCGGTTCCTCCTTCCGTGTAACTGTATCAGTTCCTGTTACGGTTAGAGCATAACACAGACTTCCGATTTTGTAAAGAGGGTTTTGAAAATTTTTTCAGGTTTTTTCCGGAGGAGCGGGGGGAGGCGGGGAGACGGGAGGTAATAGGTAAGAGTGAAGAGTGAAGAGGTAATAAGTAATAGGTAACGGGGAGAGGAAGCAAAGCCGGGGTTTCTGCGAAAAAGCCCGGGCGCGGAATTTTTCCGCGCCCGGGCAGGATACACAGGGGATGTGGGGAACTCAGCCTTCGTAGAACTCCCGGCTGTAGTGGAACATTTCCTGGATGCCGTCCCAGAGGACCTTTTCGTCGCCGCCGAAGATGCAGCAGCTCAGGCCTCCGTCTTTGCCCAGCTCGTCCACGTCCTGACGGGCCTGCCGGCAGGTCTCCTCGCTGGTGATGGGGATCATATACACATCGAAGCCGATCTTGTCCCCGTAGCGTTCCTTGTAATCCTTCAGGTCGTTGGCCCGGGCCTGCAGCTGCAGGAAGTCCGCGCCCAGACTCACGGCGTGGGGAACAAAGCGCTTGACGCAGCCGCAGGTATGGAAGTTGATGGCGCAGCCCGCCTCCTTCACATGCCGGAAGATGATCTCGGAGGGTTCGTAGATGATCTCATCCATCATCCGCTCCCCGAAGAAGGAGTCCCGCTCGGTGCCCCAGTCGTCATGATACATGATCATGTCCGTGGGGAAGTACTTGTTGACCATGTCGAACATGCGGCAGTTGAAGCGGCTCAGCTCCATCATGAAGTCGTGGCAGGCCTCCGGCTCCTCCGCAAGAGCCAGCATGGCCTCGGTGTAGCCGCCCATGACGGCCACCAGGCGCTCGGTGCAGCCCATGCCCAGGTCATAGTAGTTCATCTTTTCCGGGTGGTAGAAGGGCTGGGCCATGAAGGCTTCGCAGCTGGCCTTCACGGTAGCTTCGTCCAGCCTGGGCCAGACCACCTGCTTTTCCCACTGGGTGATGTCCGACACCACGGGGGTGCTGCCGGGCTTGAGCATGCTGCCTCCGGCAGAGGGGATCCACTCCCACACGCAGCCGAAGAGGTCGGTCCAGTCGCAGCGCTCGGTGAAGTCGAAGCGCAGATCGGGGAGCCCCGTGAGCTCGCCGCCGTTGGTATGGTTGAAGTCGGTGATGCTGGTGGGGACCCACATGGGCTTTTCATGGTTCAGAATGCGCCGGAAATTCTCCCGGGGGGAGATGGGATAGTCCAGCACCGGCACGTGGATGGGGGTGATGGTGGTGCCCACCAGTTCATATTTGGCGCCCGGCGCCATATAGGGAACTCTCGGATACTTCATCGCACGTTTCCTCCTGCCTTATTCCCGGTCGGCCTTCTTGGTGATCTCGATGTAGCCCTCGTCGGCGTTCACCAGCACCAGATCGCCGGTCTCAATGTACTTCAGAGGATCCTCCTCGAAGTCCGTCATCATAGGCACATGGGCCTGCAGGGCGCAGCCCACGGTGAGGGGGCTGCTCTTGGTATGGACAAAGGCGGCGGGCTTGTTGCCGAAGCCGTACATGAGGAAGCCGCCGGAGCCTCTGGGGGAGTAGAACACCAGCACCTTGCCGGTGTAGGGGATCTTGAAGAGGGGATGGTTGCGCTCGGTGGTGCAGCCTCGCTGGGGGTTGCAGTTGGTGAAGCCCTGAAGATACTTGGGGGCGACCAGGGCCTCGGCCTCCACGCAGCCGGGGTATTCGCAGCGGCCCTTGATGCGGATCTTTTCTGCCATGGTGCTTACCTCCATTCTCCGTGCCACCGCCCGGTAAGGGCGGCGTCGATGCAGTCGTCCTGCGAGCCGTAGCAGACCTGCAGGCGGTAATCGTCGTCAGGGTAGCAGCCGGTGATGTAGTTGGCCTGCTTGGCGGTGTCCACCGCCACATTGCGCACCCCTTCGGGCACCGCGCCCATGGCGGCCAGACAGGCGCCGGACATGAGGTGGGCGCCGGCCTTCCGGAAAATCTCCAGATAGCCCAGATCCCGGGCGTTATTGTACAGCCAGGGGGCGGTCATGATCCACAGGGGGATCTTGCAGGTCTTGCCCTCCAGCTTCCGGGCCAGGAGCATCAGATCCACGATGTTCAGGTGGGGGCAGCCCAGATAGACCAGGTCCACCTCGTCAGAAGTGTGGAAGTTCAGGTGGTCGTAGGTCCTGCGCAGGTCCGCATCCGTCAGGCGGATGGTCTCCCGGATGGGCTTGCCGCCGCTGGCGAATTCGATGGTGGGAGCCTCCGGGGTGATGCCCGGCAGGTGGTACATGCGCACCGCGCCGCCGGTGCTGACGGCGGAGTTGAACTTCTGATACTGGGTGGTGGTGGGCCGGGTGGTGCCGGTGACGATGGGCACCCGCACGTCCACCGCTTCGCCCACGGTGTAGCCGTAGACGTCCCACTCCATGTCCGAGGCGATCAGGCGGTCGGACTCGATGAGGACGGTACCCCAGCGGTTTTCCGTGATGTGCATGTCATAGTAAGGGGCTTTGCCCAGCAGGCAGGTGGCCAGGGTGCCGTCAAAGTTGGTGCGGGCGCCCAGGGTGGCGTTGCAGTAGGGCATCTGGCTGCTCTCAAACCAGGAGCAGTGCTGCCCCACGCTGGGCAGATAGCTCATGGTGAGGTAGTTGGCGCAGGAGTGGGTGGTGATGAGGCCCATCTTCCGCAGCACCCGGAATTCCTCCTCGTGCATGGCCTTTTCGTGGAAGGCGGGGTCATCCTGCCGGCACAGGGGGTCCTGGGCGGCGCAGAGGTTGCAGTGCTCCCAGCCGTGGATGGGGGGCTGCTCGCTGAAGGGGGACTTGTCGGCAAAGGTGGGGATCTTGAATTTGCCGCCCTGCTCGGCGAACTCCGTCAGTTCGTCCAGGGTGATCTTGTAGTGCAGGCTCAGCTCCAGGCCGGGGGTGTGCATGTCGCCGGTGCCGTCCAGATCCACCAGGCGCTCCGCGCCCGCGATCTGGCACATTTCCACCAGATACTCCATGCACTTCTGCTTGACGACGCCCTCGTCGCCGTTGAGCATCCGCTTTTCTTCGTCGGTGAGATAGGGCATTGGCTGCATTGCTGTTTCTCCTCTCCGCTGTGTTGCATTTTTGTCATTATACCCCACCCGGACGGGGTTTGTATAGTCTAATCCCCTGCCCTCCCTGCAGCTTTTTTTACAAAGGGGGAGAGAGGCTGCAATACGGCTTGCAATATG
>JAZSQG010000314.1:0-9181 GCA_045537855.1 Oscillospiraceae bacterium | reverse complement strand
CCCATGTCCGATGCGGTAGCCGGAGCCGATGAGGGGCAATGTGCCGCCGTTCATCACGGTGGGGTCCTGCTCCGCCTCCATGAGGATGTGGGTGAGCATGGAGGTGGTGGAGGTCTTCCCGTGGGTACCCGCCACGCAGACGCCGTGTTCATAGCCCTGCATGATGGCGCCCCAGGCCTGGGTCCGCTCAAAGACGGGGATGCCCGCCGCCCGGGCCGCTGCGATCTCGGGATTGTCGTCATGTACCGCGGCGGTGCGGACGATGAGAACTGCCCCCGCCACATTTTCGGGCCGATGACCGATGTCCACGCGGATGCCCTTATCGCGCAGAGCCGCCACGGCGGCGCTGTCGTTCATATCCGAACCCCGGATGATGAGACCCTGCCGCTGCAGCACCTCCGCCAGAGGCGACATGCTCACGCCGCCGATGCCGATGAGGTGGCCCAGCTTGCCGGGCCTGAGATATTCAAAAAAATCGGAAACCGTCATAAAGGCGCTTCCTCCCTTTCCCTTTGCCTCTTGCCTGCTGCGCCCGGGGCGCAGCCCTTCACATTTATCATCATATTCTGTTTTGCCCCGCATTACAACCGCAAATCTGATTTTTTCAAGGAACGGACCCAAATTATGCGCATTCTCATCCTCAGTGTCACCGCCGGAGGCGGTCATAACCGGGCTTCCGAGGCCCTCCGGGGGGCCGCCGAGGCCCGGGGCCACGAGGTGCTGGAGCAGGACCTCTACCGCCTGCTCTTCCCCTCCGCACCGGGACTCACCGACCGCCTGTACCGCTTTGCCGCCGCACGCCTGCGGCGGCTGTACCGGCGTGTCTACGGGCGCATGGAGGAGGACCGCGCATACCGCAGGGGCTTTGAAAAGCTGGCCATGCCCCGCAGCCTCTGGGCAAAAACCCTGCAGCTGCTGGAGGAAAGGCGGCCCGACGCGGTGCTCTGCACCCACGTTTTCGCCGGGCGCGTCCTCAGTGACCTTATGGAAGAAGGGAAATGCAGCCTGCCGGTGCTGGGCCTCAACACGGATTACTGCCTGCAGCCCCTGTGGGAAGACTGCCCCCGGCTGGCGGGCATCGTCATCCCCTCGGAAATGCTGGCGGATGCCTGCATCGCCCGGGGCGTCAGACAGGAGCAGCTGCTCTGCACCGGACTCCCCCTCTCCGCCTGCTTCCGGGAACAGCCGGAAAAGACATCCCTGCGCCGGGACCTGGGCCTGCAGCCCGACATGCCCACGGTGCTCCTCATGGGAGGCAGCATGGGCTACGGCCGCCTGTTCCCCGCAGCCATGGCCCTGCGCAGGCTCCCGGGGGTGCAGACGGTGTGCATCTGCGGCAGCAACCGCCTGCTGAAAAGGCTGCTGCAGCCCTTTTCCGGCCCCGGCCTGAAGGTGCTGGGCTATACCCGGGAAATGCACCGCTGGCTGGCAGCCGCCGACCTGGCGGTGACCAAGCCCGGCGGGCTGAGCCTCACGGAGCTGCTGGTGCAGGGCCTCCCGCCCCTGCTCATCAACCCCATCCCCGGCCACGAGGACCGGAATCTGCGGTATTTTGCCCGGCACGGGCTGGCCTTCACCCTCCCGAACACCCGCAGCGGCAGGGCGGTGGCCCGCCGGACACAGGAGCTGCTGGCAGATCACGAGGCGCTGGAGGCCGTCAGCCGGGCCATGGCGGCCGAGGCCCGCCCCCGGGCGGCGGAGGACATCTGCGCCCGGCTGGAATCCCTTGACAAATGTCAAAAGCATGATACAATTTGACCGTAAGCCAGTCAGAGTAGGCAGCGCGCATTAAGTGCCGTGGGATGGGAAGTCGCCCACGGACGAAAAATCCCCCGGGATTTGTGACACGCTGCCGCGTCCGCTGACACAATATGGCAGTCAGGATACCTGTACCCTCCCGCCCGCAGTGGGCGAATGGCAGGTATGTTTGCCTTCCTGCTGTGCCAGCCAAGGGCGTGCGCACAGAAGGAAGGTTTTTTTGCGCCATGAATTATCAGGAATCCCTTGACTACATTCTGGGCACTCCCAATCCGGGAGGCGTCTACGAACGCAACGTGATCAACACCCTCCTCCGGGAGCTGGGCGACCCCCAGCGGGGACCGAAATATGTCCACATTGCCGGTACCAACGGAAAGGGTTCCACCTCCGCCTTCATCGCCTCCGTCCTCACGGAGGCGGGCTATCGCACCGGGCTGTACACTTCTCCCTATATCCAGCGCTTCAACGAGCGCATCCAGATCTGCGGCGAGCAGATCCCCGACGATGCTCTGGCGGAGATCACCACGGAGATCGCCGCAGCGGTGGAGCGGGTGCAGGCTGCGGGCTACCGCAGACCCACCATTTTCGAACTCATCACCGCCCTGGGCTTCTGCTGGTTCCGCCGGCAGAACTGCGACGTGGTGGTTCTGGAGGTGGGCATGGGCGGCCGGCTGGACACCACCAACGCCATCGACGAAAGCGAAGTGGCGGTGATCGCCAACATCGGCCTGGACCACACGGAATTTCTGGGTACCACCCTGCCGGAGATCGCCTTTGAAAAGGCGGGCATCGTCAAGCCCGGGGGCGACGTGGTGCTTTACGGGCAGACGGAGGAGGTGGAAGAAGTCTTCCGCCGGGTCTGCCGGGAGCGGGGCGCCAGCCTCACCCGGGCCGACAGCAGCCTCGCCACAGTCCGGGAGAGCAGCGTCAGCGGCACGGTCTTCGACTATCCCGGCTGGGAAGACATGCACATCTCCCTGCTGGGCAGGTATCAGGTCAGCAACGCCTGCAGCGCCCTGACAGCGGTGGAGCGGCTGCGGGCCAGGGGCTGGAACATTCCCGACAGCGCCGTCCGCGCCGGTCTCACGAAGGCCCACTGGCCGGGCCGGCTAGAGCTGCTGCGGCAGGAGCCCGCCGTCATCGTGGACGGAGCCCACAACCCCCAGGGCATCCAGGCCCTTATGGAGGCCATGGAAGCCCTCTTCCCCGGCAAAAAGCTGCGGCTGGTGGTGGGCGTTCTGGCGGATAAGGATTATCACGCCGGCATCGCCATCGCCGAGGGGCAGGCGGAAAAGTTCTACGCCGTGAGCCCCCCATCCTACCGGGCTTTGGAGGCGGAGGCTCTGGCGGAGGAGATCCGACAGAAAGGCAGCGTGCCCGTTTCCGCCTACGACAGCATCCCCGAAGCCATAGAAGCCGCTCTGGCCGAAGCGGGCCGGGACGATGTGATCTGCATTTTCGGCTCCCTGTATCAGGTGGGCGATGTGCGCCGTTATTTTGGGAGGGATACGTTTTGAAGCAGCGCAGCAGTTTTCTGGACGATCTGAAGCTTTTTAAAAACACCAAGGTTCTCACCCTGTCCGCCATGCTCACCACCATGAGCGTGGTCATCGGCATCCTCTGCAAAAACTTCCTGACCTTCAACATCTATTACCGCATCACCTTTGAAAACCTGCCGGTGATCTTCAGCGGCATCCTCTTCGGCCCCTTCGTGGGGGCCGCCGTGGCCGTCTGTGCCGACCTCATCAGCTGCCTGTGTTCCGCAAACCCGGTGGTAAACCCCATCATTTCCGTGGGCGCGCTGGCGGTGGGCTTCCTCAGCGGCTATGTATCTCACCATATCAGCTTCCGCAGCGAAAATCTGCGCATCGGCATGAGCGTGGCTCTGGCCCATCTCATCGGGCAGGTGGCCATCAAGTCCGTAGGCAAGATCCTCTGGTACGGTATGCCCTGGTGGGGCGTGTTCCTGGGCCTGGGCGTGAGCATCCTGGTGGGCATTCTGGAATTCTTCGCCATCCGCGGCCTGCTGAAGCACAACGGCATCCGCAGCGAGCTTGGAAAGGTACTGGGGAAATGAATCCTTCTCTGGAATATCTGGCTTCCCCCCGTTTTCAGGGCTTCAAACCCGGCTTTGACCGCATCAAAACCCTGCTGGCGGGTCTGGGAAATCCGGAACGGAAGCTGAAATATGTCCACGCGGCAGGCACCAACGGAAAGGGCTCCTTCTGTGCCTTTCTCAGCAGCATCCTCACCCGGGCGGGCTACCGCTGCGGCATGTACACCTCCCCCTATGTCATCTCCTTCCACGAGCAGGTGCAGGTAAACGGCGCCTGGCTCACGGACGCAGAGCTGGCCCGGGCGGTGGACGCCCTGCGTCCCATTGCCGACGGGATGGAGGACCCTCCCAGCCAGTTTGAGCTGGAGACGGCCCTGGCCCTGTGGCACTTTGCCGAAAGCGGCTGCGACATCGCAGTGCTGGAAACGGGCATGGGCGGCGAGTGGGACGCCACCAACGTGATCCCCGCCCCGGAAGTTGCGGTCCTGTGCAGCATCAGCCTGGACCACTGCGGCGTGCTGGGCAGCAGCGTGGAGGAGATCGCCGCCGTGAAAGCGGGCATCCTCAAGCCCGGCTGCGACTGCGTCCTCTATCCCGGGGAAGCCGGGGTGGAGCAGGTGCTGGCAGAGCGCTGCCGCAAGGTGGGCGCCCGGCTGTTCCACCCGGATTTTTCCCGGCTGGAGGTGCGGGAGCGGAGCCTCACGGAGACGCGCTTTGACTACGCCCCCCTCCGGGACCTGAGCCTGCCCCTCATCGGCAGCTATCAGCCCCGGAACGCCGCCCTTGCCATCACCGCCGTGCAGGTGCTGCGCACCCGGGGCTGGCTCATCCCCGACAGCGCCCTCCGGGAGGGCCTGCGGGAGACCCGCTGGCCGGGCCGCTTTGAGATCCTCCGGCAGGAGCCCCTCTTTATTCTGGACGGCTCCCACAATCCCCAGGGCATGGCCGCCACGGTGCAGAGCCTGAAGGACCACTTCGGGGACCGGAAATTCGTGCTGCTGGTGGGGGTCATGGCGGATAAGGACGTGCCCGCCCTGGCGGATATGCTGGCGCAGGCGGCCTCCTCCTTCGTGACGGCGGAGCCCCCCAATCCCCGGGCCATGGACGCCGGGGAGCTGGCGCAGCTGCTGCATGAACGCAGCGGCCTGGATGCCATCGCCTGCAGCAGCGTGGAGGAAGCGGTGGAAAAGACCCTGGCTCTTGCCGGGAAGGAGGGCTGCGCCGCCGCCCTCGGCTCTCTCTACTTCTCTTCCCAGGTGCGCCGGGCGGTCTCAGCAGCCCAGTAAGCGCCGCAGACGGCGGCAAAGCCAGATCCCGGGCAGGCTCAGCAGGAGCCAGCACAGGGAGAACAGGGGACAGATCTGCCCCAGCAGGTTTCCCCGGCGCCGGGAATAGTCCCAGACCTGCAGGCCCATACGCAGATTCACTACGCAGCCGGTGACGAATTCCACCGCCGTGATGAGGGACATGCCCATGATGCAGCTCTGCCACAGGGGCCGCTCCTCCCGGCGGGCGCAGCGCCCCAGGAGAGAGAGGCTGAGCCCCCCTGCCAGCAGCATGCTCCAGTGGGTGTGACCCCGGAAGAGAATTTCGCACAGGCCGTACAGGAGACTGCCCAAAGTAAATTCGGCAGGGATCAGCAAATACTTCTTCATAAGAAAATTCTGCCCCTTTTTTGCAAAAAACTTTCCGCTTTTCATTGACAAGTTAGAAGCGGGCTGCTATAATACCACAGCAAGAATAAAGAAGGCGGGTTTCCGCCTCACCCGGCCAGAGAGCTGCGCTGCGGTCAACATTGGATTTCACCTCCCCAGCGGGGGGTTCTGACGTTGCGCGGGCTCATGGCCCGCGCAATTTATTTTGGAGGTGTTTCAGCATCAGCAACGCGGCACATCAAATCAACGAGGACATCCGCGATAAGGAAGTCCGCCTCATCGGTGATGACGGCGCTCAGCTTGGCATCATGTCCGCCCAGGCTGCCCTTAACATCGCCATTGAAAAGGATCTCGACCTTGTGAAGATCACTCCCGGCTCCGTCCCCCCCGTCTGCAAGATCATGGACTACGGCAAGTATCGCTTCGAGCAGTCCAAGCGGGAGAAGGAAACCAAAAAGAACCAGAAGGTCATCGAGATCAAGGAGATCCGCATGTCTCCCGGCATCGGCATCAACGACTTCAACGTGAAGCTCAAGAACGGCCAGAAATTTCTTGCCGAGGGCGACCGCCTGAAGGTCACCGTGCGCTTCCGCGGCCGTGAAATGACCCATACCGAGATCGGCGCCGATCTTCTCACCCGCTTTGCAGACGCCTGCCAGGAGCTGGCCACCGTGTCCAAGCCCGCCAAGCTGGACGGCCGTCACATGACCATGTTCCTGAACCCCAAAAACGCCAAGTAAGTAAGAGCCCATTTTTAAGATACGGAAGGAGAACCACCATGCCTAAGCTCAAGACCCACAGCGGTTCCAAAAAGAGATTCAGCCTCACCAAGTCCGGTAAGGTTAAGCGTGCTCACGCCTTTAAGAGCCACATCCTGACCAAGAAGGTCACCAAGCGCAAGAGAGGCCTGCGTCAGGCTGCCTACGCTGATGCGACCAACGTGGCTGCGATCAAGCAGATGATCCCCTACAAATAAGAAATTTACGAAAGTTCATATAGGAGGAACGCAAAATGGCTAGAATTAAGGGCGCGATGATGACCCGCAAGAGAAGGAAGAAGATCCTGGGCCTGGCGAAGGGCTACTGGGGTTCCAAGTCCAAGCATTTCAAGATGGCCAATCAGGCCGTCATGAAGTCCCTGACTTATGCTTATATCGGCCGCAAGAACAAGAAGCGTGATTTCCGCAAGCTGTGGATCACCCGTATCAGCGCTGCCTGCAAGCTCAACGGCATGAACTACTCCACCTTCATGCACGGCCTGAAGCTCGCCGGTGTGGATATGAACCGGAAGATGCTCTCCGAGATCGCCATCCACGAGCCCGCCGCCTTCACCGCTCTCTGCGAAAAGGCCAAGGCTGCCCTGTAAACAGGAACACACCAAGTCCCCGGATTCCTTGGGAACCCGGGGACTTTTTTTACATGGTCAGGGTTCCGTTTTCATCCTCGATGAGGAGCAGCACCTTGGCTTCCTCCCCGGTGACGGCATCCACATACACGATGACATGGCTGCCGGAAGCATCCTCGCACTTATATTCGTGGCAGAGGCGCTCGCCGCCCCCCTCCATGGGGATCAGCGCCGTCTGCCTGCTCAGCACCTGCAGACCCGGGGCCGCCTGATAGACCGCTTCCTCCGGGGCAGGCACGGCAGGAAAACTGCGGCGGCAGTGATTCATGAGATAGCCGCCGGCATCATAGCCCACCAGCTGCCCGCTGTCCAGGGCGATGCGCAGCTTCACAAGGTCGGGGTAGCAGACCACCCCATCCTGGGTGGCGGCGAAGTTCAGGAGCATGGTCCCCTCCTCCATCACCCAGTAGCTGTCCTGCATGTCCCGGTAGCCCAGCTGCCGGAGGATCTCATGGGCCTTTTCCAGGCCCTCCTCCGGGCTCAGCTGCCGGTACAGCCCGCCTGCGGGGGAAACATAGTCCATCACCCGGCCTCCCTGCCGGGTAACGCGGAGGCTGCCCGCCTCCTCCCCTTCGCCGCAGCGGATGAGGTAGCAGGGGATGTCTCCCTCGGAGCGGCCCAGAAGCTCCAGTTCCTCTCTTCCGCAGCCCAGAAAGGCGGCGGCAGTGCGGAGGGCGTCCTCCTCGCTCACATCCTCCAGCCCCTCCAGCAGCCGGGGCACCCGCTGCTTCACCCGCTCGGAATAGGGCCCGTCGTAGATCAGGCTGGGAAGCTCGGGAAATTCATCCTCCACCCGGCGCAGGCTGCTGCCCAGACTGGGGGCCTGCTCCTCCAGCTGCGCTTCCTCCCGCTCCAGACTGCCCAGCTGCAGCAGTCCCTGGTCCAGCTGGGACTGCATCTCAATGAGCTGCGTGTTCAGCTCCCCGGCGGTGTGGGAAAGGGCCTGCAGCGTCTCCCGCTGGCTTTCATCCAGCCCGCCGCTGTAAGCAGCCAGCGACAGGGCCCGGGCATAGTCCCCCAGCCGGCCCAGAAAACCCGCGGTATCCTCCAGCAGCCAGTCGGAAAAGGGCAGTTCCCCCAGACAGGTCTGGGCCTCCTGCGCCCGGGCGGATACCTCGGCGCAGGCACTGCCGCAGAGGGCGGGAGAGCTGGAATACAGGCACTTTTTCAGGGCCGTGTCGATCTGCACCAGATCGGCGGAGAGGGCGGAAAAGCCCCGCATCCACCCCGCCTCCACATAGCGGCGCAGGGCCGCCGCCCGGCTCTGGGCCCGCAGGGCAAAGGCACCCATCACCAGCAGCGCTGCCAGACAGTAGGCGGCAAGGCGCACAGCACTTCGTTTTTTCATCTTTCTTCCTTTCGGGGGAAGCATACAAAGAGACCCCCATGCCGATGTTCCCCGCCGTCCGGTGTGCTGCTTTGCGCAGCCCGGGCGGCGTTTCCCTTAGTGTTCGGCAGGGGGTCTCAACTATACCTTCTTGATTTTTCCTGAAAAAAATGCCTCAGTCCAGCAGCTGGAACGTTTCCAGCATGGCGTCAAAATAGCTGCCCTGGGCGGTGAGCTGCTCCAGCGCACAGGACTGGACCACCGCCACCACGCCGCCCTCGGCATCCAGCAGCCAGGCCTTGATGAGGGTGCTGCTGCCGGAGGCCACCACGGTCTCCGCGCTGCGCTGGGTGCGCCCCAGTGCGGCGGCGGTGGAAAACTCGATATCCGTGAAATCCAGATAACTGTCCATGAAGCTGGGGACGAGCCCCCGGGCGTCAATGCCGGAAATGTAGCTCACTTCCAGATAGGCCGGGTTTTCCAGCTCCGTTTCAAAGGTGAAGCGCCAGGCATTCTTGACATAGTCCAGCGTCACCTGCTCCCGGGGCACGCTCACGGTGAAGCCCGGCAGGGCTTCGCCCCGCAGCAGGAGGCTCTCCTCCCAGGCGGGCACATTCACCAGCTCTCCCGCGAAATTCACCGTCAGCTCTCCCGAGGCGGGAGGGACTTCTTCCCCTTCCCCCGCTTCGGGCAGCGCAGGTGCAGGCGCAGCGCTCACTTCCGGCTCCGCCGTTTCCGCAATGGGGGCAGGCGTCACCTCCGGCGGCTGCGTTTCCGGCAGCCCGGATATCGCCTCCGCCGCATCAGTGCCCGGCGTGGGGGCACTTCCACCACCGCCGCTCCCCGCCGGGGCCGCGCAGGCGCAGAGGCACAGGAGCAGCGTCAGGCACAGGAGCAGCCTAAGCCCACGGGCGGACACCGCCTCAGCCCTCCACTTCCGCGGCAAGGCGGCTCATGCCCAGATTCAGGCGGCGCAGCGCC
>JAZSQG010000123.1:0-2810 GCA_045537855.1 Oscillospiraceae bacterium | reverse complement strand
CGCGCTGGAAAGGGACACGGCGAAGTAGCCCAGAAGGGTGCCCAGCACCTCCACCACGCCGGTCATCAGCGCAAGGAAGAGGGTGCGCTTCCGGGGCATCCCCGCCGCCAGCATGGGGCCGATGATGACCATGCCCTCGGGGATGTTCTGCAGGGCGATGCCCGCGGCGATGATGAGGGCCTCCCCGTCGTTGCCGGTGCCGAAGCCCACGCCCGCGGCAATGCCCTCGGGCAGGTTGTGGATGGCGATGGCCATGACGAAGAGCAGCACCCTGTTGAGCTTCTCGTTTCCGGCAGGGTGAGCTTCCTCCTGCCCCGCCCCGGAGAGGCGGTGCAGATGGGGCACCAGCTTGTCGATCAGGGTCAGCCCGAAGGCGCCGCAGAAAATGCCCAGCACCGTCACAGGCAGGGCCATGGGGCCGCTGCCGTATTCCAGCGAGGGGAGCACCAGCCCGATCACTGCCGCCGCCAGCATCACCCCGGCGGCAAAGGAAAGCACCAGGTCGCTGAAGCGGTGGGTGATCTTCTGAAACACAAAGCCCAGCACCGCGCCGATCATGGTGGCGCTGCCCACCCCCAGGGCGGTCAGTAATACAAGCTGCATATCATTCCCTCCGCATCTTATATGGTTCCGCTGCCGCCAGCAGGGCGGCAGAAGCGTTTTTCACGTCACCGGACCAGACCTTCCCCAGCAGTGCTTCCAGCACCCGGCCCAGCTCCGGCCCGGGAGGAAAGCCCAGTTCCATGAGTTCTCTGCCCCCCAGGGCCAGCTCCCGCACATGCAGGGGCAGCTGTTCGTCCAATATGCGCCGGACAAGGGCCTCCGCTTCCGAAACGCCTTCTCCCCGGCCCATGCTGCGCCATAAGCGGCACAGGGCAAAACAGCCCGCCTCCCCCAGCTTGGCCAGCAGGGCAGCGGCTGCGGGGCGGGACGCGGGAGGCGCTTTTTCGGAAGCTTCCAGCAGCTGCAGCACAACTATTTTCCGGACATTATCGCAGCGCAGGGCCTGCAGGGCTTTTTCCGC
This sequence comes from Oscillospiraceae bacterium, assembly GCA_045537855.1. GTDB lineage: Bacteria > Bacillota > Clostridia > Oscillospirales > Oscillospiraceae > UBA1774. The sequence continues at coordinate 1,786 of JAZSQG010000123.1, read as the reverse complement.
CGCTTCCCGGCCCAGGGGCAGGAGCAGCCTTGTCAGGCGCAGCGTTCCCTCCGCCGGAAGCATATCCAGCTCCCGGCAGGCGGAAGCCCAGTCTTCCGGGGGGACGGCCCGCAGGGCAGGGATGCAGCAGGCCAGCAGAGCCTGCCGGGGGCGCGGCACCGCCCCGGGGGCTTTGGCCCGCAGGATACCCAGCAGTTCCTGCAGCACCCGCTCGGCGGAAAGGGAAGTGAGATATTCCCCGCAGGCCTCCATGGCCCGGGCGGTCCCGTCTTCCGGCTGCAGGCCGAAGCGGGCCATGAAGCGCAGGCCCCGGAGGATGCGCAGCCCGTCCTCCCGAAAGCGCAGGGCCGCTTCCCCCACGCAGCGCAGGATTCCCCGCTTCAGGTCCTCCTGCCCGCCGAAGGGGTCGATGACTTCCCCGCCGGGGCCCAGAGCCATGGCGTTCACGGTGAAGTCCCGCCGGGCAAGATCCTCCCGCAGGTCGGAAACGAAAGAAACCTGCTCCGGGCGTCGGTGCCCTTCATAGGCCCCGTCCCGGCGGAAGGTGGTCACCTCCACTCCGCCGAAGTCCGTCAGCAGGGTCACGGTACCGTGCCGGAGCCCCGTTTCCAGCACCCGCAGGTCGGGAAACAGGGCCTTTACCTCCTCCGGCAGGGCGGAAGTGCACACATCCCAGTCCCCGGGCGTCAGACCCAGCAGACTGTCCCGCACGCAGCCCCCCACGGGATGGGCGGCATAGCCGGCAGTGCGCAGGCGGCAAAGGAGCGCCTCCACCGCCGCGGGGACGGCGATGGCCCTCACTTCTTTTCCGCCAGCTTGGCTACCCTGGAAAACTGCTCGGTGATATAGCCGTAATTTTCCCTGCGATGGGGGATCATGCAGCCGGAGCAGTCCTTCACGCCGCTTTCCGTATAGCGGTAAGCACCGCCGCAGTCCTCTCCCAGTGCGTAGAGGGGACACCAGCAGAAGAGGCAGTTGAAATCCTCGGGTTTCTCCGTGGGATGGCAGGGGAAGCATTCGCATTCCCGGTGATTGATGAAGGCATAGTGCTTGCCTTTCCAGTCGTCCATGTTCAGCACCTCGCTTTTTTGCAGTTTAGCAGTTTTTCGCCCCTTTCACAAGTGGCGCGGCTGTGCTATGATGAAAGAAAACGACCCGTTGCAACGCAGCATTGCCGCGTTTTCCGGCGCAGCAAAGAAAGGTACTGCAAATTGGAACGGTTTTGGCTCCTTCGGAGCCAAAATGCCGGCATCGCGACTGCCGGCAAGGTCAATTTGCGCAGCTGCTCAGCAGCAGTTGCTGCGCAGCAGCTGCAATGAAAGGAAATACAAACTATGTCGAAAACCGCGCTGGTCACCGGCGGAGCCGGGGGCATCGGCAGCGCCGTGTGCCGGGCACTGGCCGCTCAGGGCTGGCAGGTGGCCGTGGGCTACTACCGCTCCGAACAGGCAGCCAGAGCCCTGGCCGAAGAGATCGGCGGCACGGCGGTCTATGCCGACGTGTCCCGCCCGGAGGATGTGGAGGCCATGTTCCGGCAGCTGGGCAATGTAGACCTGCTGGTGAACAATGCCGGCATCGCCCACTACGGCCTCATCACCGACCTGAAGTATGAAGACTGGCGGAAGCTCTTTTCCGTGAATGCCGACGGCTGCTTCCTCTGCAGCCGGGCCGCCATCCCCCATATGGTGCGGCAGAAGCAGGGCTGCATCATAAACATTTCCTCCATGTGGGGGCAGGTGGGTGCCTCCTGCGAAAGCGCCTACAGCGCCACGAAAGCCGCCATCAT
>JAZSQG010000148.1:0-4463 GCA_045537855.1 Oscillospiraceae bacterium | reverse complement strand
GCGCAGAGTTCCCGCAGCAGGGCACTCAGGCGCTCGCCGCTGCAGTCGCTGTCCCGCAGGAGCACGGCGGCACCCCGGTCTACCGTCACCTGTGCGTTTTTTTCCTGATGGTTCCCCGTGGCGTAGGGATAAGGGATCAGCACCGCAGGCTTTCCCGCCGCGGCCAGTTCCCCCAGCGTTGAGGCTCCGGCCCGGCAGATCACCAGATCCGCCGCAGCCATCACCCGGGGCATATCGTAGATATAGTCCCGCAGTTCCGTATACCGGGGGTGGGTAACCCCCTGCTCCGCCAGGGCACGCTGCATGCTCTCCAATCCCGCCGTTCCCCCGCCGGTGGCGTGAAGGAGGCGGAAATCGCCGCGCTTCTCATTTTCCGCCGCGGCATATACCAGCGCCTCGTTGAGGCGCTTTGCTCCCAGAGAGCCGCCGAAGGACAAAATCAGCAGCTGCCCCTCCGGGATCCCCAGCGCCCTGCGGGCTTCCTCCCGCTTTCCTTCCCGGAAGCCGCCCCGCACGGGGATGCCCGTGACATGGACCTGCTCCGGCCGGCTGTAGGCGCTGCGGGCTTCGGAAAAGCCCACCATCATGGCATCGGTATGCTTTTCCAGCATCCGGGTGGTGAGCCCGGGGCTGGCATTGGCTTCGTGGAGCAAAGTGGGAATGCCCCGGGCGGAAGCGGCCCGGAGCACGGGATAGCAAACATAGCCGCCGGTGCCCAGCACCGCATCGGGCTGATAGCGGCGCAGCAGCCTGCCCGCCTTCCCCAGAGAGGAAGCCAGCCAGGCGGCGGAGCGCAGATTGTGAAGCAGTTCCCGGGGCTTGAAACTGCGGTGGAGATTGCCCACCCGCAGGGTCTCGACGGGAAAGCCCTCCCGGGGAACCAGCTCGGTTTCCAGATTTCCTTCCGCACCGACAAAGAGAAATTCCGCATCCGGCAACAGCGCCCGCAGACGCTGGGCCGCCGCAATGGCGGGGTAAATGTGTCCGCCGGTGCCGCCGCAGGTAAACAAAAAGCGTTTTCCCATGCTGCCTCCTGTCATGTGCTTATTTGTCCGGGATATTCCGGGACGCGGAGAGAATGACGCCGATCTCCGCCATCTGCACCAGCAGTGCGGTGCCGCCATAGCTGAAGAAGGGCAGCGAAATGCCCGTGGACGGAATGAGATTGGTGACAACGGCCACATTCAGGAAGACCTGCAGCGTCAGCAGGGATACCATGCCGATGACCAGCATCCGGTCGAAGCGGTCCTCACAGTGGAGGGCCAGCCAGAAGCCCCGGATGATCAGCACCGCGAAGAGGAGCAGAATCAGCGTGGCGCCGATGAAGCCCAGCTCTTCACAGATGATGGAAAAAATGTAGTCGTTGTGTTCTTCCGGCAGATACTGATACTTCTGCCGGCTCTGGCCCAGCCCCTGCCCCAGCAGACCGCCGGAGCCGATGGCGTAAAGGGACTGCATGATCTGCCAGCCGGAACTCAGACGCATGGCCTCGGGATCCCGCCAGGCAGCCAGGCGGTCATAGATATAGGAAAATTTATCCGTGATGGAAAGGAACAGTTCCTGATTGGAATCCACAAATTTGTAACCCAGCCAGCCTGCCGCGATAAAAATGGGGAACCAGTACCATTTGGTACCCCCCGCATACATCATAATGACACCCAGGCCCAGAATGATGATGGTGGCGGAGAGGTGTGGCTGGAGCATCAGCAGACCGCCGATGATGCCCATGGCGATCAGGAAGGGCAGCACGCCCCAGCGGGCCGTGTGCATCCGGTCGGCATAGCGGGCGCACCAGTCGGCAAAAAACAGAGCCATTGCCGCCTTCACCAGCTCCGAGGGCTGGAAGGTCTGGCCGCCGATGCTGATCCAGCGTACGGCGCCGCCGCCGGTGAGGCCGGCCATTTTCACGCCCAGCAGCAGGATCACGGAGACGATAAAGCCCCAGACGGAAAAGCGCCGCATGAAGCTCAGAGGCACAACGGACGCAATCAGCATGACAAAAATGCCCAGCGCCGCGAAAATGCTCTGGCGGACAAAGTAGCTGGTGGGGTCAGGGGTGCCGCTTTCCTGCAGGGTCTCATAGTAGGAGCTGGCAAAGCTGGCGGAGAGGAGCATCACAAGGCCCGTGGCCAGCAGCAGCAGGGTCAGCAGCAGAAAGGGCAGATCCATCCGCCCGCGCCGCAGGCCCCTTTCCCGGACTTTGGAATAATCCCGCAGCTCGTTTTCCGGCCGTTTCGGCGCTTCTTCCTGCTTTCCGAAGGGGAATTCATAGAGATTGGACACCTTGGTATCTGCCTCCTTTCCCGATGCTTACATACCGTATCTTCCCCGGATGCCCAGCCAGGTCAGCAGGGCAAAGAGGAGGGAAACGCCGCTGAAGACGGCGAAGACTTTCTTTTCCTTCCAGCCGCACTTTTCAAAGTGGTGGTGGATGGGCGCCATTTTGAACAGGCGCTTTCCTCCGCTGAGCTTAAAATAGCCCACCTGCAGGATATCCGACATGGCTTCCGCAATATACACGATGCCCAGAGGCACCAGCACCAGAGGCATATCCATGCTGAAGGCCAGGGCGCAGACCGCGCCCCCCAGAAACAGGGAGCCGGTATCACCCATAAACACCTTGGCAGGGTTGAAGTTAAAGAACAGGAAGCCCACCAGGCCCGCCGCCAGCGCGGCGGCGAAGAGGGCCTGACCGGGCATATCCCAGCGGATGGCCAGGGCCATCAGGCACAGGGCAACCGGCAGGGTCACGCCGGACACCAGACCGTCCACCCCGTCGGTGAGGTTCACGGAGTTCACGGTGCCCACGATGACAAAGGCGGCGAAAACGAAGTAGACCACCTCCGGCAGCGGGAGGGTCGTGCCCACGAAGGGAATGTACAGATTGGGGCTCAGGTAGCCCACATAGCGCAGCAGCATCACAAAGGCCACCGCCACCACCAGCTGCAGCAAAAACTTCTGGCTTCCCTTCAGCCCCTGATTGCCCTTGCGCCGGATCTTCTCCACATCGTCCAGCACGCCGATGGCGCCCTGCACCAGCGCAAAGCCGAAGAGGGCCAGGGCGCTGTAGTCCCCGCTGCGGAAATCCGGCAGGGAGCAAAGCAGCACCGCAGCCAGAATGCCTGCGATGAACATGATGCCGCCCATGGTGGGGGTCCCTTCCTTGCTCAGATGCCAGATGGGGCCGTCCCGCTTGATGCTCTGCCCCGCCTTCAGGCGGCGCAGCAGGGGAATCAGCCAGAAGCCCATGGCCGTGGTCACAACCAGGCTGATCAGAAACGATGTGGCGTATCTCATTGCCAATACCTCATATCCCTCAAGTATCAGGACCCGGAAGCTTCCTCCAGGGCCTTCAGCGCGTCTGCCACGATCTCGCGCTCATCCATGTGATGTTTTTCTTTTCCGATGATCTGGTAGGTTTCGTGGCCTTTCCCCGTCAGCACCAGCGTATCTCCGCTCCGGGCATTGGCAATGCCGTGGAAAATGGCCTCCCGCCGGTCGGGGATCACCACGCAGGGAGTATCCAGGCCCTCCAGGCCCGGCAGAATGTCTGCAATAATGGCTTCCGGGTCCTCCGTACGGGGGTTATCGGAAGTGATGATGACATAGTCCGCCAGGGACGCCACCACCCGGCCCATTTTGGGACGCTTTGTGCGGTCCCGGTCGCCGCCGCAGCCGAAGAGCACGCCCACACGGCCGCCTGCGGTATCCCGCACGGTGCGGATCATGTTGTCCAGGGCGTCCGGGGTGACGGCATAGTCGATGAGCAGGGTGAAGTCCCGCCCGGTGGGCACCACTTCCATGCGGCCCTTCACCGCCTGACAGTGTTCCAGGGCCTTTGCCGCCGCTTCCAGCGGGAAACCCAGCTGCAGGCAGCAGGCCAGGGCCGCCAGAGCGTTGTAGACGCTGAAGCGCCCGGGAATGCCCAGCTTTGCCGGGATGCGCTTGCCGCCGCACACGGCGGTAAACTCCACCCGGTCAGGCAGGAGCTTCAGGTCTTCCGCCCGAAGGCGGTTGTCTTCCCCGATTCCGTAGGTCAGGCAGTTTCCCTCCGCCGAAGCCAGCACCCGCTCCGATGCCGGGTCATCGCCGTTCACCGCGGAGGCGGCGCAGAGGGGGAACAGGCGGCACTTGGCCTCCAGATAGGAATCCATATCCCCGTAAAAATCCAGATGGTCCTGGCTGAGATTGGTGAAGCAGCCCACCCGGAAGGGCACGCCCGCCACCCGGTCCAGACTCAGGGCGTGAGAGGAGACCTCCATCACCGCGTAGCTGCAGCCGGCCTCCACCATCTGGCGAAAGAGGTCCTGCAGGTCCCGGGATTCCGGGGTGGTATTCACCGCGTCGTAGCTTTTCTCCCCCACGATGTTTCGGTTGGTGCCGATGAGGCCCACCGGGGTACCGGTGAGCTGCTGCAGAAGTTCCCGGCAGAGGGAGGTGGTCGTGGTCTTGCCGTTGGTGCC
>JAZSQG010000216.1:0-5809 GCA_045537855.1 Oscillospiraceae bacterium | reverse complement strand
GACATGGCTACGATCCGACTTGGGCAGCGGGGCGGCAGCAGCCTGAGCGGCCTTCTGCCGGTCGGCCCCAAAGCGCTCCAGACGGCCGATGGCGACAGCTTCCCCCTTCTTTCCCCGGACGCAGTACTTCTCGCACTGGTTCTCCTGGGGGCAGACCCGGCCGCAGACGGCGGGGAGGGCGGAAGTGCGGCTGATGACCTGATAGGCTTCCTCAAATTCCCCCTTCGCCACATGGGCGATGAACTCGGGGATATCGATCTGCACGGGGCAGCCGTTCTTGCAGGGCATGCTCTTGCAGTGGAGGCAGCGGGTCGCTTCCTCCAGGGCCATCTCCTCGGTGTAGCCCAGGGCTACCTCGGAAAAGTTCCCGGCGCGGACCTTGGGGTCCTGGGCGGGCATGGCATGGCGGGGCATATTCATGTCGGCCATCTTACTGCACCTCCTTCCGGAAGAGGTTGCAGGCATCGTCATAGGCATGACGCTCAAAATCCTTGTAGACGGAGCCCCGGGACATGGCTTCGTCAAAATCCACCAGATAGCCGTCGAAATCCGGGCCGTCCACGCAGGCGAATTTGGTCTCGCCGCCCACGGTGAGGCGGCAGCCGCCGCACATGCCGGTGCCGTCCACCATGATGGGGTTCATGGAAACCACCACGGGAACGTTATACTTCTTTGCGGTGAGGGTGACGAACTTCATCATTACCAGGGGGCCGATGGCGATGACCTGGTCATACTGATTGCCTTCCGCAATGAGCTGCTCCAGGGCGGCGGTGACCATACCCTGTTCGCCGTAAGTACCGTCGTCCGTCATCACCTTCAGTTTGTCGGAACAGGCGCGGAACTCCTCCTCCAGAATGACGATATCCTTACTGCGGAAGCCGATGACGGCGTGCACCTCGCAGCCGATCTCATGGAGCTTCCGGGCCACGGGCAGCGCGATGGCGCAGCCCACGCCGCCGCCCACCACGCAGACCTTCTTCAGGCCCTCCGTCTCGGTGGCGCGGCCCAGGGGGCCTACAAAATCCCGGAGGTATTCACCCTCCTCCTTGGCATTGAGTTTCACGGTGGTGGCACCGACGATCTGGAAGATAATGGTCACCGTTCCCTGCTCCCGGTCGTAGCCGGCAATAGTCAGCGGTATCCGTTCCCCTTCATCGTCCACTCGCAGAATGATGAACTGGCCCGGTTCTGCCTTTCTGGCAACCAGCGGGGCCTCGATGACCATCTGCGTCACGGCGGCATTCAGGGGCTTTTTGCTCACGATACGATACATAGCATCTGCTCCTTCCTGAAATTCGATGTGCTCGGACCTTTCAGATTTTTTCTCTTTATGGTTTAAGCATACCATTCCCGGCACTTTCGGGTCAATCGCTTTCCGCCGCTTTCCGCCGATTCTCCAAATGTGTAAAAATTAGACTTCTTTGCAGCAGCATTTTGCAAACAGTCTACAAAGAATTACCTCCTTTTTTCCCGCCGCCGCAAACTGCGCTCCCGTTTTCCCCCTGTTTTCGCCCCGGTGCACCGGCTGTGCGCCGCTGTTTCTGCAGTCAGCGCACTCCAAAATATGCAAAAACCGGGGCCCCCGCAGGGGCCCCGGTGCTGTCTGTGCTTCCGGTTTCGGCACGGCGAAAGGCCGGCGGACTCAGTCCATGTCGGAGCTTTCGATGAGGCCGTAGTTCCCGTCCTTGCGGCGGTAGACCACGGCGAATGCGCCGTCCTCTTCTTCATTGCGGAAAACGTAGAACTCATGCTCCAGCAGATTCATCTGGAGAATGGCCCCCTCCACGCGCATGGGCTTGATGGAGAAGCGCTTCGTCTTCACGACTTTGAAGTCCGTTTCCTCCTCCTCGGAGACCTGAACGGCCGAAGTGAAATCTGCTTCCAGTACGTTCTGATGGATCCGCTTTTCCAGACGGGTCTTGTACTTGCGGATCTGACGGGTCAGGGACGCCACGGCTGCGTCAATGGACACAAACATGTCATTGGTACTCTCGGTCACCCGATAGTACATGCCGCCGGAGCTGACGGTGACCTCCGCGATGTTGCGGTTGCGCTCCACGCTGAAGGTGACATAGGCAGTGGGCTCGCTGCGGAACAGCTTCTCCAGCTTGCCGATCTTCTTCTCGGCGTAAGCACGCAGGTCAGCGGACTGGGACACTTTCTTTTCGGTGAAAACGAAATTCATAGGGCACTCTCCTTTCGGGGTCTTTGGCTGTATTATACCACAAATCTTTGTAAATTGGAAGACATTTTTTCGCGCTGGGAGCTTCGACAAAAGCTGACATTCCTCTCCGTTGACAAGGCAGGCGGGGCATGCTAGCATAAATGCGCAGCTTATCCAATGGCGCTGCCTGCCCAGGCAGGCAAATGTTCGTATCCCGAAGGCGGAGGCGCGGGAAGCACCCCCACTGACCGCCAACCCCACAACCCCTTTGGCGGGCCGGTCGGCCCGCCCCTTTTTTATGCCGGGAAAAGCAGAAACGCGGTGCGCACTTCCTCAGTGCGCACGGCGCCGGTGCTTACAGATCGTAATCGTCGTAGCTGCTGCGCTTGCCGCGGCGGCTGCTCTTCTTCTCGGAATACTGGCGCACGCCGGACATGCGGCTGTCGGAATCCTGCATGAACTGCTTGAGCTTGTCCTCAAAGCTGGGGGCCGCGGGGGCCGGACGGTTTCCGCCCGCGGGCCGCTGGGCAGGGCGATTGCCGCCAGGACGGGAGCCGCCTGCGGGCGGGCCGCTGCGCCGCGCCTGCTGGGCAGGGGGATCCATGGCCTTCTTGATGGATAGGTTGATGCGGCCGCTGTCGTCGATGCCCACGACCCTGACCTTCACTTCCTGCCCCACCTGCAGGTGCTCGCTCACCTCATTGACATAGGAGTAGGCGATCTCCGAGATATGTACCAGGCCGGACTTGCCCCCGGGCAGGGAGACAAAGGCCCCAAACTTCATAATGCCGGTCACTTTTCCTTCCAGTACAGCGCCTACTTCCAATTCCATTGAATCCAAAACCTTTCAAAAATTTAGCCGGGGACTTTCCCGGTCCCCCGGAGACCGGCTCCGCTCAGTCGCTGATGTCGTAAAACACGATCTCACCGGGGAGCACCAGACCCAGCTTCTCCCGGGCCACCTTTTCCACGGTCTCCTGATCCTCGGCGTGGGAAATCTCATAGCTCAGGGATGCGTTGGTGACGGTCAGCGCCTGCGCCTCGGCCAACAGCGCGTCCCGCTCTGCCTCTGCGTCTGCCACGCGGCTTTTCATCTGCACCAGAGCGATCAGCGCGTAGGCTGCCAGCGCCAGGATAATAAGCTTCGTAACGATACCCGATTTTTTGAGTCTCATAGCCTTCCTCCAGCCTGCCCGTCTCGATGGCAGGGCGAAATTGCGGATATGATATTTTATACCATCTTCGCCAATATTGGAAGAGATTTTTTGCGATTTTAAATATTTTTTCCCCAAACCGCAGGAGGAGGACGCCGGGCAGCAGCGCAATGCCCGAAAGCGCCAGGAGGAGCGATGCTGCCTGCCGGGAAAGCCAGCGCCCCGCGGGCCGCAGAAGCAGGAGATACACAAGGCCCCCCAGGCCCATGCCCAGGGGCATAAAGAGCCGCAGCCGCCCTGCCCCCGCCACACTGCCCAGCAGAAAGAGCAGGCAGGCAAAAAGGCAGCAGAAGAGCAGATCCCCCGGCAGGGCCAGTTTTTCCAGCCCAAAGCGCCGCCGCATTTCCCCCATCAGATCGTAGACCAGCCCCAGGGCAGGGCCGCAGGCCAGACTCAGCAGTGCCTGCAGCCCCTGTACGCCGGGATCGATCTCCATCAGCCCAGAATTCGGCCCAGAATGCCCCGCCGGGGCTGGGCGCTGTCGCTGTAATCCAGACTGTCGATCTTCCCTTCCACCACCAGCTCGCCCCCGTCCAGGCTCAGCTTTTCGATTTTCAGGCCGCTGCCCCGGATCGTCAGCAGCCCCCCGGCGGTGGAGAGATTCACCGTCTCCTCATCGAAGCTTTCCACATCCGAAACGCCGCTCACATTCAGCCTGCGCCGCTCGCTGAGACTCAGGCTGTGGGCCTGGCTCTGCCGCCCGATCCGTTCTTCATAGGTCATTGCCATGTCATCACCTCAAGATATGGTATGCCGGGCAGGCGGTGAAATATGACCGGGACAAAGCCGGGCGGAAGCCTCGGAAAAATGGGCGCTTTTCCTTGACATTCCCGCTCCGCCTGTGTAAAATAGCGCCTGTAACCAAATTGTAACGTTCGTTCCCGTTTGTCATCATCGCACGGCACGGGATTACAATGTATAACAGTTCCTTCGGAACAGAAAGGTACGCGCAGGGCATGGGCAATACGGGCCGCGGAAAACTGCATATCCGGCTTCTCTCCGGGAGCCCCCGGGCTGTCCTGACTGCCGCCTTCGGCAAGCTGCGGCGCTTCCTGCATACCGGGCGCGGCCATGCGGCCGCTCTGGGCGGACTGGCGCTGTGCTGCCTGCTGCTCCTCACCTGTCTGAACCCCGCCCTGGCCGTCAGCGTGGAGGGGGACTTCGTGGGCTATGTTTCCAGCCGGCAGGAGCTGGACAGCATCCTGGAAAATGTCCGCCGGGACCTGGGCGACCAGGTTCAGCTGGACGAAGCGGCGCTCAGCTGCCGCATGGCCTTCGGCCCGGTGGAAGAGGACTTTGAAAGTCAGCTTACCGACCGGCTGCTGATCGCCGGCGGACTGCGCAGCCAGCACCTGATTTATGTGGACGGCCGGGCCGTCTGCGGCTTTGAGACCCGCAGCGAAGCGGTCTCCGCCGTGGCGGAGCTCCGCAGCTTTGTGAACGCCACCACCGTTTCCGCCTCTCTGGACAGCGAGCTCGCCATTGCCGAGGGAATTGCCGATCCGGCACTGCTTCAGGCCGGTCAGAGCGCCCTGCTGGAGGCGGTCACCCTCCGCACCACCGAATCGCTGCTGCAGGATGTTTACATCCCCCACGACGTACACATCATCACCGATGACAGCATGTTCCTGGACGAGCGTCGGGTACTGGTGGCAGGTCGGGACGGTCACGAGCAGACCGAGTTCCTCCTCAGCCGGGAAAACGGCAGACTTACCGGCTACGAGCAGCTGGAAACCGTGGTGATCGACCGGGCTGTGACGGAGGTCGTCAAGGTAGGCACCCGGGAGCGTCTCAGTACCGGCAGCTATGTCTGGCCCGTGGACGACTGCTACATCACCTCCTTCTTCGGCAATCGCAGCGTGGCCATCGGCTCCAACAACCACAAGGGCATGGACATGGCCAGCTATCAGGGCGCACCCATCTACGCTTCTGACGGCGGCAAGGTCATCTATGCCGACAACTACGGCGGCTACGGCAACATGCTCAAGATCGAGCATGACAACGGCGATATCACCTTCTACGCCCACTGCCACAAGCTCCTGGTCTCCGAGGGGGACACCGTGGAGCAGGGCGAGCTCATCGCGGAAATGGGCAGCACCGGCGTTTCCTCCGGCGTGCATCTCCACTTTGAGTACCATCCCGACGGCGGCGCCGCGGCGGACCCCATGGAGGTCCTGCCGGAGGGCGTGATGACCAAGGTCCTTGAATAAGCTACGAACCCCCGGGGCAGCGCTGCCCCGGGGGTTTTTTGTGCCCTGTGAAACGGTCAGAATACCAGCTGCACCAGCAGCATGTAGCAGACGGTGCCCCCCGCTACGGAGAGGAGCATCTGCCTTTTCCAGAAATGGAGCAGCGCCGTCACCAGAATGCCGATGAGCTCCGGGATGCCGTGACTCCCGCCCAGCAGCTGCACGTTTTTCAGGCAGTAGAC
>JAZSQG010000120.1:0-1685 GCA_045537855.1 Oscillospiraceae bacterium | reverse complement strand
GGCGCTGTCCGTCTCCCGGCTGGAGCGCACGCCGTAGACGATGTCGCAGCCTTCTTCGAAGGCGGCGACAAAGCGCTCGATGGCGCTCACATCGTCCTGCAGGTCCGCATCCAGGCTGATGGCGGCATCGCAGTGCTCCTTAGCCAGCATCAGACCCGCCAGCAGGGCGTTCTGATGGCCCCGGTTGCGGCTGAGCTTCAGCCCGGCGAAGGGCCCGCCGCTCTCGTGGAGGCTGCGGATGAGCTGCCAGGTGGCGTCCCTGGAGCCGTCATCCACAAAGAGGATCCGGCTGTCCGCCGTGACGCGCCCGGCAGTCTGCAGGCTTTCCAGCACGGCCGCCAGCTGCCGGGAGCTTTCCGGCAGGACGGCTTCTTCGTTATAACAGGGGACTACCAGATATAGGGTAAACATATCATCACCTGTGGGCAGTATTTGCCGTTTGGGCCTTATTCATCCAGCTTCAGGACGGCCATGAAGGCTTCCTGCGGCACGGACACGGTGCCCAGAGAACGCATCTTCTTCTTGCCTTCCTTCTGCTTTTCCAGCAGTTTCTTCTTTCGGGTGATGTCGCCGCCGTAGCACTTGGCCAGCACGTCCTTGCGCATGGCCTTGATGGTCTCCCGGGCGATGATCTTGCCGCCGATGGCTGCCTGGACCGGAACTTCGAACATCTGCCGGGGGATGTTCTCCTTCAGCTTTTCGCAGATGCGCCGGGCCCGGGGATAGGCCTTTTCCTTGTGTACGATGAAGCTCAGGGCGTCCACCACGTCGCCGTTGAGGAGCACGTCCAGCTTCACCAGCTCGCTCTTGCGATAGCTTTCCAGCTCGTAGTCCAGCGAGGCATAGCCCCGGGTGCGGGACTTGAGCGCGTCAAAAAAGTCGTAGATGATCTCGTTCAGGGGCAGATGATAGTGGAGCTCCACCCGGTCGGCCCCCTGATAGATCATGTCCTTGAATTCGCCCCGCCGGTCCTGGCACAGGTCCATGATGTTGCCCACGAATTCCTGGGGCGTCATGATGCTGGCCTTCACGAAGGGCTCCTCCGCATGCTCGATGAGGGAGGGGTCGGGGTAATTCAGGGGGTTATCGATCATTTCCACCGTCCCGTCGGTGCGCACCACCTTGATGATGACGCTGGGAGCCGTGGTAATGAGGTCCAGGTTGTATTCCCGTTCCAGCCGCTCGGCGATGATCTCCATATGCAGCAGGCCGAGGAAGCCGCAGCGGAAGCCGAAGCCCAGGGCGGCGGAGCTTTCCGGCTCATAGCTGAGCGCCGCATCGTTGAGCTTCAGCTTTTCCAGAGCGTCCCGCAGGTCGGGGTAGCGGGCGCCGCCAGCCGGGTAGAGGCCGGAAAAGACCATGGGCTGGGCCGGGCGGTAGCCGGGGAGGGGGGCGTCGGCGGGATGCTCCGTGCCGGTGATGGTGTCGCCGGGCTGGGTATCCTCCACATTCTTGATGCTGGCGGTGAAGTAGCCCACGTCGCCCGCCCGCAGCTCGTCGCAGGGCTGGAGGCGCAGGGGCCCCATGTGGCCCACCTCCACCACCTTGTATTCCGCGCCGCTGGCCATGAGGCGCACATCCATGCCGGGGCGGATGCTGCCCTCCATGATGCGCATGTAGACGATGACGCCCACAAAGGGGTCATACTGGCTGTCAAAGACCAGGGCCTTCAGGGGGGCGGCGGG
>JAZSQG010000344.1:0-4063 GCA_045537855.1 Oscillospiraceae bacterium | reverse complement strand
GGGTGGTTGTGTCCTGGGCTTCAGCGAGGCCAGCAGTGCTTCCGTGTCCAAGGGGGAAAGCGTGGCAGACACCGCCAGGACCGTGGAGTGCTTTGCCGACATCATCGCCATGTGCCATCCCAAGGAGGGCGCTCCCTACGTGGCGGCCCAGAATGTGGACATCCCCGTCATCAACGCCGGTGACGGCGGCCACAACCACCCCACCCAGACCCTCACGGACCTGCTTACCATCCGCCGGGAGCTGGGCAGGCTGGACGGGCTCACCATCGGCTGCTGCGGCGACCTGAAGTTCGGCCGCACCGTCCACAGCCTGATCACCGCCATGAGCCGCTATGAAAATGTGAACTTCGTCCTCATTTCTCCCGACGAACTGCGGGTGCCGGAGCATGTACGCACCGATGTGCTGGACCGCAAGGGCATCCCCTATGTGGAGACCCGCTCTCTGGAGGAGGCCATGCCCAGGCTGGACGTGCTGTATATGACCCGGGTGCAGCGGGAGCGCTTCTTCAATGAAGCGGACTATGTTCGCCTGAAGGACAGCTACATCCTCACCCCGGAGAAGCTGCGCACGGCAAAGGAAAATATGCGCATCCTCCACCCCCTGCCCCGGGTGAACGAAATTTCCGTGGGCGTGGACAAGGACCCCCGGGCGGCCTACTTCCGCCAGGTGAAAAACGGCAAGTTTATCCGCATGGCCCTGATTATGATGCTTCTGGAGGTGCAGTAAATGATCATCGGCAACATTCGCGACGGCATCGTCATCGATCACATCCCTGCCGGCAGAAGCATGGACCTGTACCGCTATCTGGAGCTGGACAAGCTGGACTGTGAGGTAGCCCTCATCCGCAACGCTCCCAGCGACAAGCGGGGAAAAAAGGATATCGTGAAGATCGGCGCCATCATCGACCTGAACTATGACCTGCTGGGCTACATTGACCCCCATATCACCGTGAACATTATCCGCGACGGGAAGCGGGCCAGCAAGCTCCATCCCGCCCTGCCCGAGGAAATCCGGGGCGTGCTGCGCTGCCGCAATCCCCGCTGCATCACTTCTGTGGAGCAGGAGCTGCCTCAGGTCTTCAAACTCACGGACCGGGCGGCGGGCGTCTACCGCTGCGTCTACTGTGAAACCAGAGCGGAAAGCTGAATAGGTGCAATCCACAGCAGGCCGGAGCCAGCGCTCCGGCCTGCGTGTTTTTTTCGTATTTTAAGGAAAAGACCATGGTGGGGGTGAAAAAAGTCATACTTTTTTTTATGAATCAATTGTAAATAATTACTGTAGGGACTTTTCCCGGCTTCCTGAAGCGTATATAATAGGCTGGTATCGGTGTTGCCGCAAAGGGTGCTGCAGGCACGGAACGGGACGGAGAAGATGGAACGCTACGAAAGCATGCTTCTGAAAAACGAACAGCAGATCAACCGCAACACGGCCATGCTCTGTATCTGCCAGCTGGGGCTGGTGGCCGTGGTGATGCTGCTGAACCGGCTCGGCCTCATTGCCCGCTATTCCTATGCCGATGATCTGAGCTGGAAGCTTGTGCTGGTGGCGGTCCTGCTGCTGCCTGCCGGAGTGGTCTGGCTGCTGCGCCGGGAGGGCAAGTGGGTGAAGTATTTCATCATGCTCTGCTCCGTGCTGGCCAGCGGCCTCAGCTATGTCATTTTCAATGCCCAGGCGACCCTGCTGCTCCTGTTTCCCACGGTGCTGGCGGCACTGTATTATAATCAGCGGCTGAGCATCGTGACCTTCATCCTCTCGGTGTGCATGATCCTGCTCTCCCATCTGACGGCCAGCTACCTGATTTTGCCGGTCTGGTACCGCAATCCCTACGGCTTCCGTTATGTTTTTATCGACACGGCCATTCCACAGGCCATGTTTTACATCTGCTTTGCGGTGGTCATCGGTCTGCTGAACCGGCGGACCCTGCGGCTGTTCAACGATGTGTACAAGTCCTCCCGGGAGCGGGAGGTACTGGCTCTGGAGAAGGACGCGGCGGAGACCCTGGGCCGTCTGGACGAGCGGGAGCGCATCAGCCGGGACATTCACAACAGCGTGGGCCATACCATTACCGCCGCCATTTTCGCTCTGGAAGCGGCACGGCTGCAGCGGCCCACGGACCCGGAAGCGGCGGAGGAGAAGACCAGCCGCGCCATCGAGCGCATGCGGGAGAGCATGGACATCATCCGCAACAGCGTCCGGGTACTGGACAAGCACAATCTGCTCACGGTGCAGGAGTTGTGCAAGACCCTGACCCTCTGCTCCCGGCAGATGGAACTGGATACCACGGTGGGCGTGGTGGTGGAATTCCCCGACATCGCGCAGCGGGAGTTGGAGCTGCCCCTGCCGTCGGATTACATCGGATTTCTCTACGGCGCGGTGCAGGAGGGCATCTCCAACGGCGTCCGCCACGGCGGCGCCCGGAATTTCCGTCTGCAGCTGCGGATCCTGGGAGAAAATCTGGAGCTTACCATTGCAAACGACGGGCGGATTCCCGCCATGCCTCTGAAGGAGGGCTTTGGCCTGAAAAAGCTGCGCAGCTATGCTGCCAGCGTGGGCGGCAGCGTGGAGCTGCTGAGCCGGGAGGAATTCGCCGTGGTCCTCTGCCTGCCCCTGTGAAAGCGGGGAACCTGCAGGCATAAAAATCGTCAAACAGGAAGGAAAGGGAAGGAGGCGATTCCACGCCTTGAAAAAACGCAGGAAATCCAAAATGCAACGCCGCGCCCGCAGCGCATCGGCCCTGTTTCTGCTGCCGAGCCTGCTGGGTGTGCTGACCTTTTTCGTGGTCCCCTTCGCGGTGGTGGTCTACTATGCTTTTGTGGACAATCCCGTGGGCGGCGACTTCGTCTGGTTTGAAAACTTTGTCCGGGTCTGGAAAAACATGGCTTTCAGGCAGGCAGCGCGGAACACCCTGACCTTCTCCGTCACGGCGGTGCCCCTGGCGGTGATCCTGTCTCTGATGCTGGCCATGATCCTGGAAGCGAAGATCCCCATGAAGAGCCAGTTCCGCACCTTCTTCCTCAGCCCCATGATGGTGCCGGTGGCTTCCGTGGTGCTGATCTGGCAGGTCATTTTCCACTATAACGGCGCTGCCAACGACATGCTCTCCTTCTTCGGCGTGGAACCGGTGGACTGGCTCAAGTCCTCCTACAGTCAGCTGGTGATCGTGCTGCTCTTCCTGTGGAAGAACCTGGGCTATAACATGATCCTTTTTATGGCGGCACTGTCGGACATTCCGGAAGCCATGCTGGAAGCCGCGGAGGTGGACGGCGCGGGCGCCTGGACCCGCTTCTGGAAGATCAAGCTTCGCTATCTGTCCCCCTCGCTGCTGTTTGTCACCATCCTTTCGCTGATCAATTCCTTCAAGATCTTCCGGGAGGTCTACCTGCTCACCGGGGACTACCCCTTTGAGACCCTGTACATGCTGCAGCACTTCATGAACAACACCTTCCGCAATCTGGACTATCAGAAGCTCAGCTCTGCGGCCATCATCATGTTTACCGCCATGCTGATCATCATCGGCGCCCTGTTCCTGGTGGAAGCCCGATTCGGAAAGGATGTGGAACAGTGAGAAAGCGCAAAAAGATCCGCAAAATCATCGGCCTGACGCTGCTGACCGTTTGGGCCGGCCTCTTCGCGGTGCTGTTCCTGATGCCTACGGTGCTGACGGTGACCAATTCCTTCATGTCAGCGGGTGAAATCACCGCAAACTACGGCTCCGTCTTCGCGGAGACGGAGGCGGGCGGCAAGGCCTACATATCCGAGCGGGTGAATCTGAAGTTTATTCCCGACCGGGTGACCTTCAGGCAGTATATCAATGTGCTGCTGAAAAGTCCGGAATACCTCCTGAAATTCTGGAATGCGGTCATCCTTACCGTGCCCATCGTGGTGCTGCAGACGGTGGTGGCCCTGCTGGCCTCCTTCGGCTTCTCCCGCTACCGGGGGAAGTTCCGGGAGCTCATCTTCTTCGGCTACATCGTGCTGATGCTCATGCCCTATCAGGTGACCCTGGTGCCCAACTATCTGGTGAGCAAGTTCCTGGGCACCCTGGATACCCGCTGGGCCATC
>JAZSQG010000176.1:0-3627 GCA_045537855.1 Oscillospiraceae bacterium | reverse complement strand
CCTCACCTACTCCTTCATGGGCCAGTCCGACAACGATCAGAGCGGCATGCCCAAGGATCATCCCCTGCGGGATTCCTTCACCATTCTGAATCCTCTGGGTGAGGACAGCGCCATCATGCGCACCACCATGCTCCCCTCCCTGCTGAAGTGCCTCTCCACCAATGCCAGCCACCGGGTCAAAAATGCCCGCCTCTGCGAGCTGAGTAAGGTCTACCTCCGTCAGGAAGGCGAGAAGCTTGCCCGGGAGAAGAAGATGCTGGTGCTGGGCGCCTACGGCGATGAAGCAGATTTCTACACCCTGAAGGGCTGTGTGGAGGCCATTCTGCACGCCATGCGCATCGAGGGTGCGGTGTTTGAAGCCGAAAGCGGCCACTTCGCCTTCCATCCCGGCCGCTGCGCCAGAATTCTGGCTGCCGACGGCACCCTCCTGGGCGTCTTCGGCCAGCTGCATCCCAATGTGTGCAAGGCTTACGGCATCAGCGGCATCGCTACTGCGGCGGAGCTGGAGTTTGACGCCATGTACGCTCTGCGGGGCGACGAAGCCAGATACCAGCCCCTGCCCCGCTTCCCCGCCGTGCTCCGGGACCTGGCCCTTGTCTGCGACGAAGAGATCACCGTGCATCAGCTCAGCAGCTGTATCAGCGCCGCCGGCGGCAGCCTGCTCCGGGAGGTCAGCTTCTTTGACGTGTACCGCGGTCAGCCCATCCCCCAGGGCAAGAAGAGCGTTGCCTTCTCCCTGAGCTTCCGCAAGGATGACAGCAGCCTCACCGACAGCGAGATCGAGCCCGGCATGAGCGCCATTCTGGCTGCGCTGGAAGAAAAACTGGGTGCCAAGCTCCGCTGAGGCGAATAATTGCTTTTTTCCCGGAAACGCTTTACACAGAGGGAAAATAAGGTTATAATATGAAAAGCTTGCAGAACGGCCGCCAAACTGCAGCGGCCGTTCTGTTCCGCTTTCAGCTTAAAGAGAAAGGCGTGTGGCAGCTATGGATCAGTATACGCGAAAATTCGGCATCGTGGACAAACGTACGGAAACCCACGAAATCATCACGGCTGTGTACCATGCGCTGCTGGTAAAGGGCTATAACCCCATCAACCAGATCGTGGGCTACATCCTCACCGAGGACCCCACCTATATCACCAACTACCAGAATGCCAGAACGCTCATCAGCCGGCTGGACCGGGATGAGCTTCTGCAGGAGCTTGTCCGGAGTTATCTGGAAGAATAATCCAAAGGTTCCAGAAACTGCGGCCCTTCTTCGGGGGGCCGCAGCCTTGTCTTGTCTTGACTTGGGCGCCAAAAAGCGTTACAATTTGTAATATGTTCACGGGAGCGCATCCCCGGTCTGCGGCAGGCGCCGCTGCGGAGTCCGGTGCTGCACCCGCTCCCGATGAATGACGGAAAAATGGAGGAAACCATGGCAGCTGCCAAAACGCTGATCTACAAGGGATATCCCCTGAGAAGAAAGGACAATCTCGTGTATTACGGGAACATGTCCGACAAGTACATCGTCATGCTCCAGATTCTGGACACCACCCCCGTGCAGGATCTGAAGCTGGCCAAGCGGGTCTCCGTTCAGCTCCAGCTCACCGACCCCGACATTCGTTCCCGGGACCGGGTGGTGAAGAAGGGCGAAAAGGACGGGATCTATTCTGCCCTGGACCTGGGCGCTGTCTGGCTGGAAAGGGCCCTGTCCAACGGCTGAAGACAGGAGAAACCATGATTCGATACCCTCTCAGAACCGCACTGCTCTGTCTGCTGCTGGTATGTCTGCTGGCGGTGGGGGCAGGTGCGGCCAACTCCGGCGCGGCTGAGGTCACCGCGGATTTTCTGAATTTCCGCGATGCGCCCGATACCGACGCCGGGCAGATCCTGGATGCTGCGCCCAGCGGCACCGCGGTCCTCATTCTGGAGGAAGCGGACGGTTGGGCCAGGGTCCTTTGGGACGGTCGGGAAGGCTATATGAGCCTCAGCTACCTCTCCCCGCTGGAAGAGGCGGACCTGAAGCTGGGCACCGGCGTCCTCACCGGTGACGGGGTGCGCTTCCGCGCCGCACCGTCGCTGGATGCTTCCGTCCTGCGCTACCTCTACCGGGGTGACACGGTCACGGTGACCGGCGTCAGCGGCCCCTGGTATCGGGTAGAGTACGCCGGCAGCACCGGCTATCTGCACAGCGATTATGTAGCGCTGGCGGCCAACACCGCAGAAGCGGGGGCGCTGGGTCAGACCCTGGTGGACACCGCTCTGCAGTATCTGGACATCCCCTATCAATGGGGCGGCACCGGCCCGGAAGAGGGCTTTGACTGCTCGGGGCTCGTGTACTACTGCTACGCGCAGCACGGCCGCAGCATCAACCGCACCGCCTCCACCCAGTACAAGCAGGGTGAGAGTGTGGCCCGGGATGCGCTGCAGCCCGGGGATCTGGTGTTCTTTGCCGGCTCCGGCAGCTGGACCATTTCCCATGTTGGCATCTATATGGGAGACGGGCAGTTTGTCCACGCGTCCAGCGGCGCAGGCAAAGTCATCGTCAGCGAGCTGGACTCCTGGTACTACGACACATATTATTACGGTGCAAAACGGCTCGGCTGAGCCTGACGGAAAAACAATGACCCCGGGCGCTTCCATGGGAAGCAGCCCGGGGATTTTTTATATTCCGCTTTCCTTATTCCAGGGGGAAATTCACCAAAACGCTGACCACGCCGTCCGGCTCAACCCCTTCGGGACGGCCGGAGCCCAGAGAGCAGAGCATGCGGAAATCTTCCGGCAGGACGGAAGCGTAATTCCAAACCAGCTGCACCACCACATCGCCGCTGCCGCCGTTTTCCGGCATGCGGTTGCGGTCGCAGCCCAGCTCCACAATGTAAGCCCACTGGCTCTGGGCGCTTCCGGTCTGAGAAATAAAGGTGTTCTGATACACGGTCTCCCGGTCGGTTCCGCTGGGAAAATCGGCCAGAATGCGTTCCACCGCCCAACCCTTCTCCAGATACAGGCTGACGCCTTCGGGATATTCCTCCGCCGTTTCGATATGGACGGTGATGGTGGCGGTGGCTTCGTTCCGGGTCCTGTTCACAAAGACCGTGCCGGAAGCAGTGGCGCCCTTTTCCTCCGCCCCGAAGTCAAAGGTACCAACGCCGCTCAGGGTGCCGTTCACCACATTTTTACGCCTTCCCTCCGGCACCGTGCAGGCAGAAAACAGGGACAGCATCAGGATAAAGGCCAGAATCAGTGCAAGTTTCTTTTTCATCGTATGTACTTCCTTCCCTTCAGACCGTGTCGTCGTGCTCGATCCACTCGCTCACCGGGGTATCCACAAACTCCGTTTCGGATACCCGGCTGATCACATGCTCGATACCGGCATTGATAATCAGCCTCCGGCACATGGAGCAGGGGGTGGCGGTTCTCAGCAGTTCCCCGCTGCGGGCATCCCGCCCCACCAGATACAGGGTGCTGCCGATGGTCTCCTTCCGGGAGGCGGAAATGATGGCGTTGGCTTCCGCATGGACGCTGCGGCACAGCTCATAGCGCTCGCCGGAGGGGATGTTCAGCACCTCCCGGGGGCAGGTGCCCAGTTCGTCGCAGTTCTTCCTGCCTCTGGGTGCGCCGTTGTAGCCCGTGGCAACGATCTC
>JAZSQG010000029.1:0-3174 GCA_045537855.1 Oscillospiraceae bacterium | reverse complement strand
CAGCTTCTTTTTCGCCTTCGCCGGAGGATCGGCGGAGGCCGCTTCCTCCCGGCCGCTTTCCGGGTTGATGGCGCAGAGGATGCGCCCGGCGGGGAAGAGGTTGGAGAAGCAGCCGAAGCAGCGCAGGCACTTGCGGATGCTCGCTTCTTCGCCCCGGCGGGCCTTGTTGGGCAGTTCGGGATCGCAGATGAGGCCCCGGGCGATGGCCACGAAGTCCGCCTGCCCGGAGGCGATGACCTCCTCCATGTATTCCGGGCTGCTGAGGCCGCCCACGGTGGCCACATAGCTCTGCTTCACATGCTTCTTGATCTCGGCCGCGTACTTCACATTCTTGCCTTCGGCTTCGAACATGGTGGGGTAGGACTTGATCCAGTTCAGGCCGCTGAGGTCCCCGTGGAGACCCACGGACACATGGATGATGTCGGCGTGGCCGTCCAGGGCCATGGCGTACCGGATGCCCTCGTCAATGTCGTAGCCGTCATCAAACTCCGTGCCGCTGATGCGGAACTCCACCGGGAAGTCCCGGCCGCAGGCCTCGTGGATGGCGTCGCACACCGCCACGGCGAAACGGGTGCGGTTCTCCACACTGCCGCCCCAGCGGTCGGTGCGCTGATTGGTCCAGCGGGCGAAGAACTGCTCCGGCAGCCAGCCGTGACCGCCGTGGACGGTGACCATCTGGAAACCCGCCATCTTGCACAGGGAGGCAGCTTTGGCATAGTCCTGAATGGTGCTGAGGATCTGTTCCTCCGTCATGGCGTAGCAGGGTTTATGGTTTATTATGTTGTTGGAGGGGCCGAGGCCCTTGTCGCCGTAGCGCCCGGCGTGCTGCAGCTCGGGGGAGGCCACCGCGCCGCAGCCGTTGATGGCGCTGGCAAGGCGGTGCAGGCCTTTCACGGAGGAAAAGCTGGACAGGTCGATGCAGGCGCCGCTGCGCCCGCCCTGGCCGGGATTGATCTGACACTCGCCGATGACCACCGCCGCCGCGCCGCCCTGGGCCTTTTTCGCGTAGTAGGCCACCGCCGCGTCGGTGAGGGTGTTATCGTAGTTGTAGTCGATGTGGCCCGTGGCAGAGGCGAAGATGCGGTTGCGGAAAACCACGTTGCCCACCTGAATGGGGCTGAAAAGATTGGGATAGGAAACCATAATATCCTCCTTTTGATCCGCCGACCCCGGCTGCTGCGCCGGGGTCGGAAGCTTGATTGACTGTCTTATTCCGCCGCAAGGAACCATTCGGTGCTAAAGCGCTCCGTCCAGGGCCTGCTGCCCGGGTAAAGGTGGCTGTCCCGGATCACCGTGAGGATGCGCGCGGCGCAGCTCACGAGACTGTCCCGGCTGAGCTTATGGGCGGTTTCGCCCTTCAGGGCAGCCAGAATGTTCCCGATGTCCCCGGGGCCGCCGGGCATGATGAGGTCGTTGCCCGCCTCGATGCAGAGACTGGGCACCGAGTTCACGCCGTCCGTGGGCATCTCCCCGGAGCCGGTGGTGCCCCAGTCGGTCATCACCAAGCCCGCAAAGCCCCATTCGTCCCGGAGGATGTGGGTGAGCAGATCCCGGAGGTTGGCGGCATGGGTGCCGTTGATGAGGTTGTAGGAGGTCATGATGCTCATGGGCTGGGCGCTGCGCACGCAGATCTCAAAGCCCCGGAGGTAGATTTCCCGCAGGGCCCGGAGAGAGACCACGCTGTCGGAGAAGTTGCGGTTATCCTCCTGATTGTTGCAGGCAAAGTGCTTGGGGGTGGTACCCACACCGGGGACGCTCTGGACCCCCAGGGTGTCCGCCGCCGCCATGAGCCCGCTCAGCAGGGGGTCCTCGGAGTAGTATTCAAAGTTCCGGCCGCAGAGGGCGTTGCGGTGGATGTTCATGCCCGGGGCCAGCCACAGGGACACGCCGAATTTCTGCATTTCCGCGCCCACCATGCGCCCCAGCTTCCGGGCCAAAGCGGTATCCCAGCTCTGGGCGATGAGGGTGGCGATGGGGATGGCGGTGCAGTACTGGTAGTAGTCTATGGCGTCCGCGGGAATTTCCCCGGCTTCGCCGCCGTCCAGACCCTCCAGCCCGGCGATGGCGGCAAAGAAGCCGCCGCCGGATACGATGTTTCCTTTCCCGTCCGCCTGAAAATGGGGGGTCAGGCGCAGCCCGGCCGGGCCGTCCGCCAGGATCAGGGGGCGCACGTCCCGCTCCTCCAGCAGGAGGGAGACCGTTTCCCCCGCCGCGCCGGGCACGGACACGCTGGCCGCGCCGATGACGCTCTGGCTGCCGCCGCTGCCCACGCAGAGGGCCGCCAGCTCTTCATCCGTGAGCTGGGCCGCCATGTCCCGGGGTCCGAAGCTCCCGTCCAGGAGCTGTGCCATGGTGATGGGCGCATCCGACGCCTTCACCGGGGCGCTGTCGTCACTGCGGTAGGCGGCCACCGTACATTCCACCTGCTCCCAGGGGATGCTGACCCGCTTTGCCGCGGCCATTTCCTCCGCTTCCCCGGGGTACGTGATGGGCTGCACCCCCGCCCGGGAGAGCTCCCGCAGCTCCTGCTGCAGGGGCAGCAGGCCCCGGAGCACTTCCAGCACCCGCCGCTCCGGCAGCTCCAGGGCGGCGATGACCCTGCTGCAGCGGGAGTGCCGGGCAAGGCGCAGGTAGTAGCTGCCCGCTTCCAGCACCCAGGAATGGCAGGCGGGGCAGTAGGATGCCATGTTCTTCAGGGGGAAGGAAATGCTCAAAGTCTGGCTGGCGCCGGGGGCCAGCAGCCGGGTCTTGGCAAAGCCCACCAGCACCTGGTGGGGCTTTTCCAGTCCCCCCGCCGGGGGCGTCACATAAAGCTGCACCACATGGCGGCCCTTATAGCCGCCCACATTCGTGACCTTCACCTTCACCGTCACGCCGTAGGCATCCGCTTCCACCCAGCCCGCTTCCGCGGTGAAGTCCGTGTAATCCAGGCCGTAGCCGAAGGGGTAGGCCACGTCCTTGCCGAAGGTGTCAAAGTAGCGGTAGCCCACGAAGATGCCCTCGCTGTATTCCTCCACATCGGTGTTGCCGTCGTTGCTGCCGAAGGTGGCGGCGCTGGGGTAGTCGCTGTAGCGCAGGGGCCAGGTGTCCGTGAGTCTGCCGCCGGGCGGGGTGATGCCCAGGAGGCAGTCGGCCACCGCGTCGCCGCTGCCCGCGCCCGCCTGACTCATGAGG
>JAZSQG010000050.1:0-11806 GCA_045537855.1 Oscillospiraceae bacterium | reverse complement strand
GATGGCCGTGCCCTTCATGTCGTCGGCATTGCCCCAGCGTCCGGCGGGGATGCGGTCGACGATCTGCTGGTAGCGGGGGTTGTTCCTGTCGGTGAGGGCGGTGTTCATCTCAGTGTCCATGTAGCCGGGGGCGATGGCGTTGACATTGATGTGATAGGGGCCCCACTCATGGGCCAGGCACTTGGTCAGGCGGTTCAGGCCGGCCTTGGCCACGTTGTAGGGGGTGAAGGAGGGGACATTGCACATCTCGCCGCTGTTGGAGGTGATGTTGATGACCTTGCCCTTGCCCATTTCACGCATGTGCTTGCCCACGAGATAGCACATCCGGAAGGCACCGTTCAGGTCCACGTCGATGCAGTGGAACCACTCGCCCAGATCTTCGGGGTAGTCCAGCACGCCGCCCATGGCGCTGACGCCGCCGTTGTTCACCAGAATGTCGATCCTGCCGAAGTCGGCGATGACGGCATTGACGCTGGCCTTGCAGTTTTCCATGTCGGTGATGTCGGTGCGGTAGAACTTATAGGTGCCGCCGTACTGGCTGAGCTTTTGGATGGCTTCGTCTGCACGGGCCTGATTGCGGCAGAAAATGGCAACGTTGGCGCCCTGCTGGGCAAAGGCGGTGCTGATGCCGAAGCCGATGCCGGTGTCGCCGCCGGTGATGATGGCAGTCTTGCCCTTCAGGCAGAAGGCATTCTCCATGGAAGTAATCATATTCGCTGGTCTCCTTTTTGTGATTGGAATTTTCCGCAATTGTATCACCCTTTTCAAAAAAAGGCAATCCAATTCAAAAAAGCAGTGGAAAAAATGGCGGGCATCCGTTATAATCGAAGTATAAAGGGAAGTATACGCTGTTTCTAAGGAGGTAAAATCCATGCCCGACTATGCAGGCGTAAACGGATTCAGAGAAAGCTTCAAGGTGGTTGGCAAGCACAATCTGCCCGGCGTGCTGTCCTATGCGGTGGCCTCCGGCGTGGCCAAGTTCGGCAGCGACTATGTGGTGCCGGATATGCTCTTTGCCAAGTTCCTTCACAGTCCCTATGCCAATGCCAGAATTCTCAGCATCGATACCACCCGTGCCCGGGCCCTCCCCGGCGTGGTGGACATCGTCACCTGGGACGATCCCGATCTGGAAAACATCCGCAGCTACGGGGAACTCTTCGGCACCCCCCGTGTGTGGCTGGACAATATTGCCGACTACGAGGGCGCCGAGGTGGGCTGCATCGTGGTCTGCGAAAGTGAGGATATCTGCGACGAGGCGCTCCGCCAGCTGGATATCCAGTGGGAAGTGCTGCCTCATGTGACGGACATCCTCTACGGCCATCGGCCCGATTCCTATGCCATCCGGCCCGATGTGGCCACCCCCACCAGCTTCGGCATGCGCCGCCCCGGCGGCCCCGAGCTGCCCCCCAAGCAGGGCAACGTCTCCTATGCCGGTATGGACGAGGGCGACGCGGAAGCCGCCATGGCCAAAGCCAAGCATGTTATTGAGTTTGATATGAATATGCCCTCCTTCGGCTCCGTCATCCCCAATCCCCCCGGCAGCGTGGCCTGGTGGTTCGACGATCCCTATCACGGCCCCGGCAAGAGCCTGCACATCGAGGGTGCGGTGCGAAACCGTGAGGCCATCAGCCAGATGTATGACCTGCCCCTGGAAAAGACGGTGCAGGAAGGCCTGTTCATGGGCGGCAAGTACTGCGACTGGGGCCTGCGCCGCAGCCAGGAGATCACGCCTCTGCTGGCCAGGCGTACCGGCCGGCCCGTCCGCTGCGTCAACACCCGGGAGGAGACTTTCGACTTCCTGATGAACCAGCGCTTCTGCCACATCAAGGTGGGCTTTGACGATGACGGCCTCATCACCGCCATGGACGACCATTCCATCGCCGATGCGGGCGTCCGCGCCAGCAGCTCCTTCGGCACCGCCGGCGACCTGACCCAGGGCCCCTACCAGACCATCAAGTGTACCGATATCCGCCAGCGCATGGATATCGTGGACTCCAACCGGGGCATCATGTTCGTTTCCGGCCAGCACTGCCCCTTCAACTGGGACATTATCAGCATTGCCGAGTATCTCATTGCCGAAAAGCTGGGCAAGGATCCCATTGAGATCGCCCGGCTGAACCTCCACGGCCCCAATGAGAAGGACGACCCCAACCCCGTCCCCTCCTTTGAAGCCTGTATCGAAGAGGGCCGGAAGTTCATGGATTGGGACTGGCATCACGATGGCGCCAGAACCCTGCCCGACGGGCGGCTCCACGGCGCGTCCTTCCGCTATCAGATGTGCCCCCGCCACGCCATGAAGGACTACCACTGCAAGCTGGAACTGCGGGACGGCGTCATTCACTTCCCCACCCAGGGCCCCCACGTGGGCATCTACGGCGTGGAATGTAATGTCATGGTGGCGGCGGAAGAGCTGGGCGTTGCCTATGAGGACATCGTGGTGGACTTCGACTATCGGGAGGAATTTACCCCCATGGGCGGCGGCAGCGACGGCGTTACCGCTTCCAGCTGGGTCACCAAGGAATGTGCCAACGACCTGAAGCGTCAGATCCTGGAAGAGGCTGCCAGGGATGCGGCCAAGCCCAAGCCCATCCAGCGCAAGTGGGGCGGCGACCGGGCCATGGAGGTCAGCCCTCTGGCCGGTCATACTGCCGATGAGCTGGACATTGAGGACGGCATGATCTATGTGAAGGCCGAGCCGGAAAAGCGCATTTCCATCAAGGACGCGGTGGTGGCGAATCTCTTCGCCGTGTACCACGGCAAGCCCCCCCTCTCCGTCTGGTCCGCGGGCCAGATGGGCCGCCAGCTGGATGTGATGAACACCGCCTACTGCGAGGTGGCGGTGGACACCGAGACCGGCGAAGTAGAGATCCTGCGTTTCGGCGTGGTGGCCGACCCCGGTCTGGTCATGCGTCCCACCTCCCTGGAAAGCCAGGTGGACCAGGTCATGTACTTCAGCCAGGGCTGCCAGCTGCTGGAGGACTTCATCTATGACGAGCATACCGGTGTCCGTCTGAACACCAACATGATCGACTATATGAAGCCCACCATGATGGATGTGCCCCCCGTGGACAAGAAGTTCCTGGAGACCCGGGCCAGCAACGCCGCCTACGGCGCCAGCGGCATCAGCCACAGCCTTGCCAACACCCATCTGGTGGTCATGGCCATTCACAACGCCATCGGCGTGTGGGTGGATCCCCCTGCGACCCCGGACAAGGTCCTGCAGGCCCTGGGCAAGGCATAAGCTGCCGAAAGCAAAGCAATATGAAAAGATCCCGGGCGCGCTCCCAAAACAGGGGGCGCGCCCGGGTTTATTTTTCGTATTCCGTCCGTATCGGTCGGTGCGGGGTGCAGCGCTGCCTTACAGGAGGCTGGCGGCTTCGTAGTCCAGGTACACCTCTACAAAGGGGTGCAGCTGGAGGACGGAGGCGGGCACCTCCGGCGTCACGGGGCCGGTGAAGGATTTCCTGACGATCTCCGCCTTGCCCTTGCCCAGGGCCATGAGCATGATGCTCCGGGCGTTCATCACCGTGCGGATGCCCATGGTGACGGACTGGGTGGGCACCTCGTCGATGGAGCTGAAGAAGCGGGCGTTGGCCTGCCGGGTGCTCTCCGTGAGCTCTACCAGATGGGTGAGACTTTCAAAGGGTGTGCCGGGCTCGTTGAAGCCGATGTGGCCGTTGTTGCCGATGCCCAGCAGCTGCAGCTCGATGCCGCCGGCGGCTTCGATGGCCTTGTCGTAGTCCGCTGCGGCGGCGATGTCCAGCCCGCTGGGGACGAAGGTGCGGCTGCGGTCGATATCGATCTTTTCAAACAGGTTTTTATCCATGAAATAGCGGTAGCTCTGGTCGTGGCTGCCGTCCAGCCCGGCGTATTCGTCCAGGTTGAAGCTGGTCACGTTCCGGAAGCTCACTTCCCCGGCCTCGCACAGCCTTGCCAGTTCGCCGTAGAGTCCCAGGGGGGTGGAGCCGGTGGCAAAGCCCAGCACGGCGTCGGGCTGCTTTCCCAGCAGCTGCACATAGCGCTGCGCGGCCAGTTTTGCGATATTTTCCTCGGTGTCGATGATGAAACGCATACAGAAACCGTCCTTTCATACGCAGAAATGGGGAGCGGGAGCCTTCCCCGGAATACTGGAATTATAGTAGCCGTTCCGGGTCAAGTCAAGGAGTTTCCGGCGCTTTTTTTTCGCCGGAAAACGGGAGTGTCCGCCCGCGGAAAGGCAGCCCGGCGGCGTAAAAACCTTGCGGTTTGGGGTGCAGCGTGCTAGAATAAATAAAAAAACAAAACGGAGGAGTACGCCATGCTGACAAACAAAGAAAACTATATGCGTGTTTTGCGCCGTGAGATACCCGAATCCATCCCCCAGGCGGCCTATCAGCTTGTGTATCCCGCAGTCCTGAAGAAGGACCGGAACCCGGACCTGAGCGGCTTTGACTATTTCGGCGTGGAGTACGTGGTCAGCGCGGAATCCGGCTTTGCAAACGGCTTCATTCCCAAACCCGGCGTATTCATGATCGAGGATATCACCAAGTGGCGGGATATCGTGAAGATCCCCGACCTGAGCGATGTGGACTGGGAACAGATGGCAAAGAAGGATCTGGCCCAGTTTGACCGGGAGCGGGGCCCCATTATGACCGACTCCGTCACCGGCTTTTTCCAGGCGCTGATCAACTTCATGGGCTTCACCGAAGGTCTCTGCGCCTGCTTCGAGGAGCCCGAGGAAGTGAAGGCCATGATGGAGACCATCTGCGATTTCCACGTGGGCGTTGCCAAGAACCTCATCAAGTACTATAAGCCCGATGCGCTCTGGCTGCCGGACGATGTGGCTACCGCCCGGGCCCCCTTCATCTCCCTTGAGATGTTCCGGGAACTCTTCCTGCCCTCCTGGAAGCGCTATGTGGATGTGTTCCTGAATGCGGGCATTCCCGCCCAGCTCCACTGCTGCGGCGAGTGCGGCATCCTCATTGACGATTTCGTGGAATGCGGCTTCTCCGCCTGGGATCCCGCCCAGGTCATGAACGACCTGAAGGGCATCAAGGCAAAGCACGGCAACAAGCTGGCCTTCGTGGGCGGCTTTGACTCCGCGCCCCTGCTGGCTCCCGATGTGACGGAGGAATTCACCCGGGAGTACGTGCGCCAGTTCATCGCCGACTTCGCCCCCGGCGGCGGTCTGGTGTGGACCGGCGGCCTGATGATGGCTGCCATGGGCAAGCCGGAACTGCAGGAACGTGCCAAGTGGGTACGGGAGGAGTTTGAAGCGCTGGCTCCCAACTATTACGGCGCATAAGTCCCGCTGCGGCGCATAAGAAATACCGAACATTCTGTTTGCTGCGGAAGCAGAGGTGCCCTGTCCCTCTGCTTCCGGGCTTTCCCTTTTAAGGAGCATTTGCTATGGACCGTATCCCCATGATCCTGATTGCCGATGTGGTGATCCTGCTGCTGATCCTCTGGAAACTCATTCAGGGGCGCAGGCAGGGCCTTGTGAAAAAAATCGGGGGCGTGGCAGCCCTCCTCTGCGGCCTTTACGGCGGCAGGGCGGTGCAGCGCAGCTGCGCGGATTTCGTCTCCGTGAAGTGGCTGCAGCCCGGCGTGAGCCGCCTGCTGGAAAAGGCCCGGGACAGTCTGGGCACTGCCGACCTGATGGAGAATCTGGGGGACATCCTGGGGGATGTGCAGCTGCCGGAGTTTTTGAAGACCGGTGTGCTGGAAGCGGTGGCGGAAAGCCTGAGCCAGAGCGCCCGGAGCGCCCTGACCGCCGCCTCCGATGTGATTGCCCGGCGGCTGGCCTCCTGGCTGCTGTTCCTGCTGGGCTTTGTGGTCATCTATCTGCTGGCCAGCCTGATCTTCAACGGCATCCTGGATCCCATCATCCGGAAGCTGCCCCTGGTGAAGGGGGTAAACCGCCTGGGCGGCGCCCTGGTGGGCGCGGTGCAGGGCATCCTTATCGCCGGGCTTGTGCTGCTGCTGGCCTATCAGCTCATCCCCGCCCTCTCTCAGGAGGCGGGCGCCGTGTTCTCTCCGGGAGAGGTGGAGCGCTCCTATCTGGTGAAGCTCTATTTCCGGATGCTGCCGGAACTCTTCCAATGAGCTGCGGCCCCGCATGACAGATTCCAAAGGAGCATGCATATGAAAAAAATCGGCGTGTTCAGCGGTTTTCTCGGCTCCGGGAAAACCACCACCCTGATGGCCCTGACGCAATACTGCAGGGGGCAGGGGACTGCCGCCGCCATGATCTCCAACGATCTGGGGGGCAAGGGTCTGGCGGATGACCGCTATGCCCGCCTCCGGGGCTGCAGCGCTTCGGAGCTGACGGGGGACTGCATCTGCTATCAGACGGAGAATCTGGTGGAGCGGCTGGACAGCCTCTTTGACGACGGGGGCTGCGAGCTGGTGATTTCCGACATTCCAGGCTTCGGCGTGGGCGCGCTGGAGCATGTGTACCACACGCTGAATGAGCGCTACCATGGCCGCTATGCCCTGGCACCCTTCACGGTGCTGGCAGAGCCCGCCACCGTGACCCTCCTCCGGGAGGGGGGGAGCGATCTTGCCTATATCCTCCACACCCAGCTGGTGGAAGCGGATCTCATCGTCTTAAATAAGTGCGATCTGCCGGATGCCCCGGAGCGCGAAGAAGCCCTGAAACTGCTCCGCAGCCGCTATCCCCAGGCCCGGGTGCTTCCTATCAGCGCCCACACGGGAGAGGGAATCCCGGAGCTGGCGGAAGCCCTGCTGCAGGGGGAGGCATCCCTCCGGCGGCCGGATATCGGCTACGGCGGGGCGGACTTTTCCGCCGCCATGGGGAAGCTCTGCGAATATAACCTGCAGTATTATGCCACTGTCTGCTGCGACAGCTTTGACGGGGACGCCTATCTGCTGGCTTTGGCGGAAGCGGCCCGTGCTGTCATCCGGGAACTGGGGGGCGAAATCCCCCATCTGAAGCTGCTGGCCTGGGAGCCGGAAGGAAGCTACGGCCGGGTGGACCTGCTGGGTGCGGAAAAGGAAAGCGAAGTCAATCAGTCTATCGGCCATCCCTGCACGGAGCTGGCCGTGGTGCTCAACAGCAGCGCCGTCTGCGCCGGCAAAGCGCTGGACGGGCCCCTCACCGCCGCGGTGGAGCGGGTCTCGGAGGAATATAACCTGACCCTGTCCGTGTATCACAGGGAATGCTTTGATTTGATAAACTGAGATGGAACAGACCTTGCGACATACCCGTTCCCTCTGCCCTGTGTGCTTGAAAAATCTCCCCGCCCGGCTGACGGAGCGGGAGGACGGGCAGGTGGAACTGAGAAAATGCTGCCCCGAGCACGGGGAATTCTCTGTGCCGGTGTGGCGGGGGAAGGCGGACTTTTCCCGCTGGGTCTCCCGTGCCCTGCCTCTGGAAGCGGGGGAGGGGGAGCGCTGTCCCCGGGACTGCGGCATCTGCGCCGCCCACGCCTCCGACAGCTGCTGTGTGCTGCTGGAGGTGACAAAGCGCTGCAATCTGCGCTGCAGCTTCTGCTTCGCGTCCGCCGGAAGTCCGGAAGAGGACCCCTGCCGGGAGGACGTGGAGGAGGCCATCCGGGACATCGTCCGGCAGCGGGGTTCGCCCCTGCTGCAGCTGTCCGGGGGGGAACCCACATTGCGGGATGACCTGCCGGCCCTGGTGCGCTTTGCCAGGGAAGCGGGCTGCAGCTATGTGCAGGTGAATACCAACGGCCTGCGGCTGGCTGCGGAGCCGGACTATGCCCGGGCGCTGGCGGAAGCGGGACTGGATATCGTCTTTCTGCAGTTTGACGGGGTGGAGGAGGAAGTGTACCTCCGCCTCCGGGGCAAAGCCCTGCTGCGGGAGAAGGAAGCGGCGATCCGGGTCTGCAGCGAGCTGGGTCTGGGCGTGACGCTGGTGCCCACGGTGGTGCCCGGGGTCAACGAAAAGCAGCTGGGGGCGCTGGTGCGCTACGCTGCGGAGCATGCCCCCGGCGTCCGGGGCATCCATTTCCAGCCGGTGTCCTATTTCGGGCGCTACCCGGAAGCGCCGGAGTCGGACGGCCGATATACCCTGGATCAGCTCATGGCGGATCTGAGTGAGCAGGCGGGCATTCCCCTGGAGAGCTTTCTTCCCTCCCGCTGCGACCATCCCCTCTGCGGCTTTCATGCCCGCTATCTCATCCGGCCGGAGGGCGGCCTCATGCCCCTCTCGGACGGCGGAGCCGCTCCCACGGGGCGCAGCAGCGCCCGGGAAAACCGGAACTATGTGGCCCGGCACTGGCGGCACAGCGGCACGGAAGCCCCGCCGCCGGGGAAGTTTTCCGACGAGATGGATTTTGACACCTTTCTCTACCGCATCCGAAACGCCAGCCTGACCCTTTCGGCCATGGTGTTTCAGGATGCCATGAATCTGAATGTGGAGCGGCTGCGCAGCTGCAGCCTCCATGTTTACAACGGCGGGAAAGTCCTGCCCTTCTGCGCAAATTACCTCAGCCCCATGGGGGAGGAGGAAGCTGCAGCCATACGCGAAGGATGAAAAAGCAGCCCATCGGCCCAATGCTTCGGGCCGATGGGCTGCTTTTTTTCAATGGCGCCCCCGGGCGCTCAGTCCGGGATGCTCTCGTACTTCATGTTGGCTTCCAGCAGAGGAGAATTGGAGGAAGAAGTGATCTGAACATTTTCCCAGTCCTCCTTCGTGCCTGCATAATGCACTGTGGTCAGGCGGTCGCAGCTGTAGAAGACGCCTTCTTCGATGCGCTGAAGGCTGGCGGGCAGGTAAATGACGTTCAGTGCTTCACAGCTGTCAAAGGCATATTCGCCCAGCGTTTCCACGCCTTCGGGGATCACCAGCACTTCCAGTGCTTCACATTCTGCGAAAGCGCAGAAGGGAAGGGTTTTGAGGGAGGCGGAGAGTTGCAGCTTCTCCAGATTATAGCAGTAGCGGAAGGCATTCTGTCCAATCTCGCTTACCGTGTCGGGGAGGCAGAGTTCCCGGATGGCAAGAGAGAAGAATGCGTGATCTCCGATGATTTCCACGCCCTCTTCCAGCATCAGATTTTCCAGGTAATCGCAGTCTTCAAAGGCGCTTTCTCCGATGACCTTTACACTTCCCGGCACCGTGAAAGCGGTGAGCGGGGAATCGGAAAATGCATGCTCGCCGATGCTGATGAGATCGGAAGCGCAGGTGATGCTGCGCAGTCCCGAATCGGAGAAAGCACCTTCGGGAATCTCCTTGATCCCCTCGGGAAGGACAATGCTGTCAAACTCCGTGTCGCTGAAGACATAGGCCCCCAGGCGCTGCAGACTGCCGGGAAGCGTGAAGTTGTAAAGCTCGTCGCAGCCTTCGAAGGCGCTTGCGCCGATCTCCACCAGGCCCTCGGGCAGCTCGATGGTCTTCAGACTTGCGCAGCAGGCAAAGGCCTCGTCCCCGATGAACTGCAGGGTATCGGGCAGGATCACCAGCTCCAGCGCATCATTGTAAGCAAAGGCCCCGGCATCCAGCCCCACCACGGCATAGCCCTCAATGTGGTCCGGCAGCTGCAGATTGCGCGCTTCGCCCTTATAGGAACGGATGACCGCCGTCTGATCCCCGTCATTCAGGGTATAGGTAAACTCCGTCTCCGCAGGTACAACGATCTCCACCGGCGGCAGCAGATCGCTTCGGGCCATGCTTTCGTCGCAGCGGTTGCCCGTGCCGGAAATGCGGATGCCGTATTCACTGATGCTGAATCCCAGGGATTCCCAGCTGTCATAGGGGTTTTCCACCCGGAATTCCCCGCCGGAGAGGGCGTCAAATTCCACCCGGCCATCGTAGACGATGCCGCCTTCGCCGGGGTGAGTGACGATGATTTGCAGGTAGTCTTCGCCTAGCTCCGTGATCTCCAGGGTAATGCCAAGACTCCAGCCGCTGGTGAGCCAGCCTTCACTGCCCACGGAGACCCAGAGGCCCTGAATGCTCCAGTCGGCAGTCTGACTGTCCAGGGTCGTTTCCTGCAGCTTCCAGTAGCCCTGTGCTGTGTCATAGCCATAGTGGAGCGTCTCCTGCTTTGTGAAGGTGCAGAAGGGGTAGACTTCCGTGCTTTCGTAAGTAAAGCTGCAGTGCAGGCCGGGCAGATCCTCTGTGTGCTGCACCGGGACGGCTTCGCTGCTGCCGTATTCCTCCGCCGCAGTGGTCTGCTCCACGCCCACCAGCGGTTCATAGCTTTCCCCGGCTTCGTAGTCATGCACGACGCTCTGCAGGGTCCAGACCTTATCCGTCAGGGTATAGTCCAGCACATAGATGGCGCTGCGCCGGGCCCATTCCGTCTCCGCCTTTACGGAAACAGTCACATGGTCGGTGCCCGCTTCGGCATCGGTGCTGCGGCTGTCGATGGTAAGCTCCCGGATTTCTCCGGCAAAGGGTCTGCCGGCAAAGAATTCGGAGTTTTTCAGATCTTCCAGCAGCCGGGCTTCATCGGCTTCGGCGGCTTCCTTTTTTCCGCTGTCCTTGCCGCCGGCGGCGGAAGTATCGGGGCTGCCGGTGCTGCTGCCGCCGCTGTTTTCACCGCCGCAGGAAGCACAGAAGCACAGCAGCAGAAGCGCTGCCAGAAGGATACTAAGTTTTTTCATGGCGTATGATCCTTTTCCAAATCAAGATGTTGCCTCTCATTATAGTGTTTTTTCCCCCGGCTTTCAAGACGTTCCGTCCCGGTACACAAAAGCCCCATTGCCGCACTTCGGCAATGGGGCTTTGTTGCAGCTGTTTACTTGAGGATGCCAAGACGGCGGCAGATGCGGTCCACCTCGAAGAGGACGCGCTCCCGGTCAATGGTGAGAAACTCCCCGTCCTTCATCAGGAAGCGGCCCGCCACCATGACGCTTTCCACCTCGCTGCCGTTGGCGGCATAGGCAAGGCTGGAGGGAATGTCGCACCAGGGCCGGAGCCAGGGCTTGTCCAGATCCAGCACCGTCAGGTCCGCCTGATAGCCCGGGGCGATGATGCCCACCGTGCCTTCCAGACCCAGAGCCTTCGCGCCGCCCAGGGTGGCCATGCGCAGGCCCTCCTTGGCGGTGACCAGGGTGGGGTCGCCCCCCAGACCCTTGTGGATGAGGGTCAGCAGGCTCAGGTCCCGGAAGAGGTTCAGGGCGTTGTTGCTGGCAGCGCCGTCGGTGCCAATGGCCAGGTTCACACCGGCCTGCAGCAGCTTTGGGATGGGGGCAACGCCGTTGCCCAGCTTCATGTTGCTCACGGGGTTGGTGACCACGCTCACCTGCTTTTGCGCCAGCAGGGCAATGTCACGGTCCGAGAGGTAGACGCAGTGGGCGGCCACGGTGCCGGGCTTCAGGATGCCCGCCCGGTCCAGATATTCCGAGGGGGTGCAGCCGTACTGACTGCGGATGGTTTCCTGCTCGAAGAGGCTCTCGGAAATGTGGATGTTCATGCTCAGACCCAGTTCGTCGCTGAGCTCCGCCACCTGCCGGAGGTAGTCTTCGCTGCAGGTATAGGGGGCGTGGGGCCCCAGGAAGAAGCGCAGCCGATCTTCCTTGCCGCGCCAGGCACGAATTTCCTCCGTGGCTTCCCGGATGCGGCGCTCGCCGTCTTCCGGGCCGGTGAGGCCCCGGCACAGAGCGGCCCGGACGCCGCTTTCCTGCGCGGCCCGGACGGCGGATTCCGTGAACACGTACATGTCCAGGGAGCAGGTGGTGCCGGTGGAGAGCATTTCCAGATAGCCCAGCTGGCTGGCCCAGTAGCAGCCCTCCCGGGTCATCTGAGCTTCCAGGGGGTCGATGTGGCCCATGAGCCAGTCGGCAAAGGGCAGGTCGTCGGCGCAGCCCCGGAACATGCTCATATATACATGGGTGTGGG
>JAZSQG010000060.1:0-1846 GCA_045537855.1 Oscillospiraceae bacterium | reverse complement strand
GGAGCCCGGCGTGGGCCATCCGCCCCATATGCACAGGGAAAATGAAATTATGATGCTTCTGGGCATCGACCCGGAGGACCCCTATGATCTGGGGGCCGAGGTGGAGTTCTGCATCGGGGAAAAGATGGAAAAGCAGGTCTTCACCCGGAGCTGCACCATCGTCATTCCCGGGGGCACGCCCCACGGCAATTTCCGCATCGTGGAGTCCAGAAAGCCCTGGATCTTCGTGCAGGTTCAGGAGGGCGACCCCCGGACGGAGAAATTCCTCTGGGATTACCTGACGCCGGAGCAGATCGCCGCCATCCCCAACCGGGAGATGTGGAAGGATACCGGCTACGAGGACTGAGGGCTTTGCCCGGATTCCCACCAAAAACCAATGAAAAAGCATCCGCAGAACCATCTGGTTCTGCGGATGCTTTTTTTGTGCGGAAATACCCTTATGCTTCTTCGGGCTCGAACTGGTCTTTGCCCACGCTGCAGAGCTCGCAGGCGAAATCCTCGGGGAGATCTTCCCACTTCACGCCGGCTTCCTCTTCGTCATAGACCCAGCCGCAAACTTCGCAAACATAACGCATGTCTGTTTCTCCTTTTCCTGATAGATTGTAATGGTTTCAGTCTTCCACAAACTGCATGCTGACATCCTTTTTCAGGGCCAGCCCGCATTCCACCTCCACGCACTTGGCGATGGCCGCGCAGACGGGGCAGCCCCCGTGGGCGGGGAAGTGCTCCCCGGCATATTCGTAGAAGGGGTTCGTGCCGGGCTTTGTCATGCACACTTCAAAGGCGTTAAATTCGCTGCCCAGGGCTTCCATCATGCCCTGTACGGCAGGGCAGCCGCTTTCCACCGTGACGGTGACGTCCATCCCGTCCTCGCTGTCGGCGCTGATGAGGGCGGTAAAGCCGCATACGCCGGGATGCAGAGATAATTTTGTCATGGCTGTTCCTCCTGTTTCTGTCCTTGCGGCGGGCTCATTTCACATGGTCCCGGATGAACTTGTTGCGGTAGCTCAGGTCCTCCCGGACCCGGAAGCCCAGATGCTCCCAGAAATCGTTGCCCACCCGGTTTTCCGTGTAGGCATAGAGCCCCACCTTGTGGATGCCTTCGCGCTGCAGGGCCTCCATGGCCCGGTCCACCAGCGCCCGGCCGATGCCCCGCCCCCGGAATTCCGGCAGCACGGCGGCATGGTATAGGTAGCCCCGCCGCCCGTCATGTCCGGCGAGAATGGCGCCTGCCAGCCTGCCGCCTTCTTCGGCCACAAAGCTGCAGCCGGGGTTTCGCCGCAGGTAGCGGGCGATGGCCTCCGGCGTGTCGTCATCCGGGTTCAGGCCCATGCCCGGCGTGGCCTGCCACAGGGCGTAGACCCGCGCATAGTCGGCGGCGGTCATGACCCGAATTTCCATTGTGTGTCCTCCGTGCATCCGTTCTGCCTGCAGTATAGCACAGATTTCCCCCGCGCCATAGGCTTTTTGCAGATTTTGCCGGGGTTTTCCGCCAAAGCAAAGGGGGGGGCATCTTCGGATGCTCCCCTGCGTGTTTTCGTCTGCCGCCCCGGGTTCAGCCGTACCGGGCCTCCCGGAGGGGCTGATCCCAGTGGATCGTGCCGCCCAGAGAGGCGGCAAGCTCCTCCGCTGCCGGGCGCAGCTGGGCAAGGTGGGCTTCGTCCCGCTTTTTGGAACGCCGCCCTTCGGCGTGAAACAGCTCCTTCAGGGCGCAGGCGTCATAGCTGATGGCGAAATCCTCCGCATCCCGGTGGGGGAAGAAGCTCACGCCCACCTCATAACGGATCATGCCGCCGCCGCTTTCCGCGGTGAGCCAAACGTCGGCTGCGCGGCGCTCCACGCCGTT
>JAZSQG010000358.1:0-3663 GCA_045537855.1 Oscillospiraceae bacterium | reverse complement strand
GATATCCACCATGCACAGGTCCATGCAGATGCGCCCCAGCTGCTTTGCCCGCCTGCCGCAAAGCTCCACCTCCAGCTTGCCGCTGAGGCAGCGGTGCAGCCCGTCCCCATAGCCGATGGGGAGCACGGCGATGCGCATATCCCGCTCACAGACGAAGCTGCCGCCGTAGCTGACCTTATCCCCCGCCTTATGAAGCGTGATGGCGGCCACCCGGCTTTTCAGGCTCATGGCCTGCCGGACGGGGATGCCGGCTTCCCCCTCCAGGGGGGTGTTGCCGTAGAGGAGGATGCCCGGGCGGGCAAGGTCCAGATGAAATTCCGGGAAGCGCAGCAGGGCCGCGCTGTTGAGGCAGTGGCGCAGCCGGAAGCCCCGCCCTTCGGTGGCGGCAAGGAAGCGGCGGTACTGCTCCCGGGTGAAGTCGTCCGCTTCCGGGTCGTCGGCGCAGGAAAAGTGGGTGAAGGCCCCTTCCCACAGGAGCTGCGGCAGCTGCAGGGCTTCCTCCACGGCGGCATCGGAGCGCCAGTCAAAGCCCGTGCGGGACATGCCGGTATCCAGCTTCATGTGGCAGCGGAGGGGGCCGGAGAGAGTTTCCGACAGGGCCCGGGCGTAGTCCAGGCTCCCCACCGCCTGCAGGATGTCCATCTGCCGCAGGGTCTCCGCCTGATGGGCGGGAGTGGGGCCCAGCACCAGAATGGGGAGGGTGATGCCCCCCCGGCGCAGCTGCAGCGCTTCTTCCAGACAGGCCACCGCCAGCAGGGGGCAGCCTTCCTCTGCCAGCAGGCGGGCCACCTCCAGCGCGCCGTGGCCGTAGGCATCGGCCTTCACCACGCCCACGCAGCCGCAGGTTTCCGGCAGGAGGCTGCGCAGGAGGCGGTAATTATGGCGGATGGCCCCGAGGCTCACCTCCGCCCAGCTGCGCAGGG
Source organism: Oscillospiraceae bacterium (assembly GCA_045537855.1). Classification (GTDB taxonomy): domain Bacteria; phylum Bacillota; class Clostridia; order Oscillospirales; family Oscillospiraceae; genus UBA1774. The sequence goes on along the minus strand of JAZSQG010000358.1, from coordinate 2,740 downwards.
TGGGGTCACGCTGCTGCCGGGGCGGGTCGATGACGTCCCGGGGCACCCGGGCGGCCATGGCCCGGTTGGTATAGCGCCCGTCCCCGCTCACCTCCCGGATGACACGCAGCCAGTCCGGCAGTTCGGGGCGCACATCCTCGGAGGGCAGCTCCACCTCCACAAGGCAGCGGTCATCCCAGAAGGGGAACACATCCACCTCCAGCACAAAGTCCCCGTGGGGGATGCGGTAGCGCCGCTTTTCGATGCTGCGAAGGCCCGGTTCCGCCCGCAGGAGGAGGCGGAGGTAGGCTTCCTCCGTGATGGTTTCTTCCGCTTCCTCCCGGCTCAGGTCGCTGAGCTTCCGCTTCACGGTGTGGGTATAGGCGCAGCCGCCGGGGCCGCTGCGCAGGCGCACCCGCTCGGTGCTGCCGTCCTGGCTGCGCAGATAGGTCTGCCGGATGGCGTCCCCCTCTCCCCCCAGGGCCCGGAGGAGGGCCGGGTCGGGCATGCGCACCAAATATTTTCGTTCAATTTCCAGAGGGATTTTCTGCTGCATCTTGCGCCTCCAAAGAAATAGATATATAATGATCGGTACTATGTGTATTTTCCGGGGTGTGCTATGGCAAAGGAAATTATCAATGATATGACAGTGGGCAGCGTGCCCAGAAAGCTGCTGCAGTTCTCCCTGCCCTTCATGTTCTCGACCCTGCTGCAGACGGCCTACGGCATGGTGGACATGATGGTGGTGGGTCAGGTGGTGGGCAGCACCGGCCTCAGCGCGGTGAGCATCGCAAACCAGCTCATCTGGTTCACCACCGCCCTGTGCATGGGCTTCACCAACGCCGGGCAGATCCTCATCTCCCAGCTCATCGGCGCGGGCAGGCGGCAGGATCTGGCAAAGACCATTGCAACGGTAACCATCACGGTCTTTTCCGTGGCGATTTTTGTGACCGTGGCGGGCTTTTTGCTCACAAGACCCATGCTGCGGCTGCTGAAGACCCCGGCGGAATCCTTTGAAGAAGCGGTGACCTATCTGCACATCGTGTTCCTGGGTACCGTCTTCACCTTCGGCTACAATCTGGTGTCCTCCCTCTTCCGGGGCATGGGCGATTCCAGGCATCCCCTGATCTTCGTGGCCGTTGCCGCGGTGAGCAATCTGGCGCTGGACATCGTGGCGGTGGCCTATCTGGACTGGGGCGTGGCGGGCGCGGCCCTTGCCACCATCTTCGGTCAGGCGGTGAGCCTGGTGATCTCCACCCGCTATCTCTACCGCAACCGGGAGAAGCTGGGCTTCGGAGATATGAAGCTCCGGGATTTCAGGGCGGACAAGGCCTGCCTGGGCAGGCTGGTGCGCCTGGGCGTGCCCTTTGCCCTGCAGAATGCCGCCATCACCATTTCCATGCTCTTTGTCAACCGCTTCGTCAACGAATACGGCCTGACCGCCTCCGCCACCTTCGGCACGGGCACCCGCATCGAGCAGTTCCCCTGGATCATCATCAACGGCATCATGATGGGCTGTGCCACCATGGTGGGCCAGAACATGGGTGCGGGAAAAGTGGACCGGATGAAGCAGGTGGTGAGCATCTCCGCCTGGATCTGCGCGGGTACGGCGGTGCTGTTCATGGCCCTCTTTACCCTCTTCCCCAGAGAGATCTACAGCTTCTTCACCTCCGATGCGGACGTGCTGGAGCTGGCGCCGAAATTCATGTTCGCTCTGGTGCTGAGCCTGCCGGCCACCTGCATGATGTGCCCCTATCAGGCATTTCTGGAGGGCATCGGCAACGCGGCCCTGGTGCTGTTCATCGCCCTGATGGACGGCTTCGTGAGCCGCATCGCCATCAGCCTGTTCCTGGCCTATGTCTGCGACCTGGGCCTCATGGGCTGGTTTTTGGGCTACGGCCTTGCCGCCTATGTGAACACCATCCTCTGCGTGGTGTACTACTACAGCGGGATCTGGAAAAAGCGCAAGGCCCTGGTGGGCTGACGCGAAAGGGCAAAGCTGTCGCGGCCGTCTGAGCCACTTGCTCAGACGGCCGCAGTTTGTTTATTCCGGCCCTTACGCCACTTCGGCGTCAAAGCCCACGTCGGCCAGCGCGTCAATGGCCTGCTGCTCGCAGCCCTCGGCCACCTCCACGCTCTTCGTTTCCAGAGAAACGCTGAAGCTGAGGCCGGCCCCGTTCAGGGCGCTGCTGATGCGCTTGACGCAGTTTTCGCACATCATTTCGGGAACGCTGAGTTTCGTCATGGGGATACCGTCCTTTCTGCATTTGCCTGCAGGAACGCTGCCTGCAGCTAATAGTATAAACCCTTCGGGAAATTTGTCAACGCGGCAAAAGCGGATTGTAATCCCCGGCGCTATCCTGTATAATCTGCTTATCAATTGAAAAAAACCATCTGAACAGGAAAGGAACGGATACCATGGGAAAATATGAAAAGCTGGTCCACCGCTTTGAGCCGGAATACAACGAGGCTGTGCCCTCCAATTCCGATGCGGATTTCGTCATCTCTCCCCAGGCCTATTTCCGGGGCGCCAGCCAGCTCCCCGGTGCCCAGTACAACGTGGGCTTCCAGATCTTCGTGAAGCCCTTCTGCATCGACCGCTTCCCCCACCGCCACAACTGCGACGAGTACCTCATCTTCCTGGGCGGCACCTTCCCCAATGTCTTTGATTTCGACGCCCACATCGAGTTTACTCTGGGCGAGCAGGGTAAGGACGCGGAAGTCATCGTCATTGAGCAGCCCACCATCGTGCGGGTGCCCG
>JAZSQG010000136.1:0-7987 GCA_045537855.1 Oscillospiraceae bacterium | reverse complement strand
AGCCGGTCAAGGCAGCGGAATCTTTCTTTGCGCAGTCTGCGTTGTTGTCAAAAACGTTTGATAAAACGAGAAAACAACCCTGACGGTTTTCTTTCTGGCTATCTTTCCCTCCGAAATCTTTTTCCTGCCTGTCGTTTTTTGCTGCGCTGAAAGCCCCGCTCTTGCCAGAGCGGGACTTTATGTGTATACTGATATACATTAAAATATTGAAATGCATCAGCGGAAAAGGAGTAAGACTATGCCAATGTATCAGGAATACGGCCTTGCCGGAAGAGGCGCCATCGTTACCGGCGCGGGTACCGGCATGGGCAGAGCCATTGCCGTGGAGCTGGCGAAGGCCGGTGCGAGAGTGGCGCTGTTCGGTCGCCGCAGCGGCCCCATTCAGGACGCCTGTGAAGAATGCAATACCTACACCCCCGGCTGCATCGCCCTCAGCGTGGACGTGTCCGACGCTGATGCGGTGAAGGCGGCTGTGGAGCAGGTGGCGGATTCTTTCGGGCGCATTGACGTGCTGGTGAACAATGCCGGTGTGGAAAGCCGCCTGGAACCGGGTCAGACCTTCTTTGACGACCTGTTTGATACCATGGAGCCGGAGGAATATCTGAAGTTTTTCCGCATCCACAGTCTGGGCCATTACCTGATGAACCGGGCGGTGATCCCCCACATGCAGGCGCGGCACTTCGGAAGGATCGTGAATGTCACCTCCGTGACGGGCATCACCGGCATGTACAGCACCCCGGCCTACACCTCCTCCAAGGCCGCCGCCAACTGCCAGACCAAGGCCTTTGCCAAGAAATACGGCGCGGACAACATCACCGTCAACGCCATTGCCCCGGGCATGGTGGATACCCCCATGAAGATCGACGCCACGCCGGAGGAATATGCCGCGGTAGCTGCCATTACCCCCCTGGGCCATGTCTGCCAGCCCATCGAAGTGGCCCGTGTGGCCCTGTTCTTTGCTCAGGAGCATCTGTTCGTCACGGGTGAGACCCTGGTGGTGGACGGCGGCTCCAACCTGTAAGAAAAGGAGAGAATGCCATGCGCTGTAAAGCTGCCATTGTGCCCAAAATGGGCGAAGAGATCATCGTGGAGGAAGTGGAACTGGCCGAACCTCAGGAGGACGAAGTCCGGCTGAAGATCATGACCTGCACCATCTGCCACAGCGATACCCATGCCCTCAACGGCGAGCACGGGGAATATGAAGGTCCCGGTATCGCCGGGCACGAGATCGCCGGCATCGTGGATAAGGTGGGCAGCAAGGTTACCTATGTCAAGCCCGGTGACCGGGTCCTCTGCACCGAGGTGCGCCAGGGCTGCGGCCACTGCGACCAGTGCCTCCATGACCGCCCCTGGTTCTGCGAGAACAACACCATGACCAAGGATCTGTTCCGCATTCCCAGTCCCTACACCCGCCTGAACGGGGAGAAGATCATCCAGACCTGCTCCGGTGCCAGCGGCTTTGCCCAGTATACCAACTGCCATGAAAGCATGCTCTGCAAGCTGGATGACGATATCCCCTTTGAGATCGGCTCCGCCCTGGCCTGCGGCTTCATGTCCGGCTTCGGCGCGGTGCTCAACCGCTGCCGCGTCCGTCCCGGGGAAAGCTTCGTGGTGGTGGGCTGCGGCGGTGTGGGCCTCAGCGCCATCATGGGCGCCCGCTACAGCGGCGCCATCCCCATCATCGGCATCGATACCAATGATGAAAAGCTGGAGGCGGCCAGGCGCTTTGGTGCCACGCATGTCTTCAATCCCAGGACCTGTGATGCGGTGGAAGAAGTGCGCAGGGTCACCCGTGGCTTCGGCTGCGACCACTCTCTGGTGGCGGTGGCGGGCCCGGGCATCAAGCGCATGACCCTGGATATGACCGCCGGCTACGGCCGCTGCGTCATCGTGGGCCATGAGCACCCCGACAATGAGATGATGGACTACCTCTGCGCCATCGAACTGCTCAGCGGTCTCACCGTGACCGGCAGCGTCATGGGCGGCGTGACCCTCCGCCGGGACATCCCCAAGTATATGGATATGTACCGCAAGGGTCTGGTGGATATCGACGGGCTGCTGACCCGGCGCTATAAGCTGGACGATATCAAGGAAGCCCTCTACGATTCCCTCCACGGCGCCCTGAAGAATGTGGTCATCTGTGATGACGAGCTGGCCGCCCAGTACGGCCTGTAAGGAGTTCTGCCTTGAATACATTGGGTTATGTTTATGAACAGGGGCATGAGATCCCCGTCCTGAAAGAAGCGGAGGTCGTGGTGGTGGGCGGCGGCATCGCCGGCATCGCCGCAGCCCTGGCCGCGGCCCGGCACGGCAAGCGCGTGCTGCTCATGGAGCGGGAATACGCCCTGGGCGGTATGGCGACCCTGGGCCTTGTGACCATTTATCTGCCCCTCTGCGACGGGCTGGGCAATCAGCTCATCTTCTCCATCGGGGAAGAACTCCTGCGCAGGAGCGTGGCCATTGCTCCCGAGCAGCCCGTTCCTGCCGCCTGGGAAGCGGGCGGTACGAAGGAAGGGCGCTGCAAAGAGCGCTATGTGGCCCGCTTCAATGCCCAGATCTATGCCCTCGCCATGGAGCAGCTCCTGGCGGAAGAGGGCGTGGAGCTCCTTTACGGCAGCGCCGTCTGCGGCGCGGTGGTGGAGGATGCGCGCATCACCTCCATCATTGCGGAGAATAAGTCCGGCCGCTTCGCCGTGGCCTGCGGCAGCGTCATCGACTGCAGCGGCGACGCCGATGTCTGCGCCTTTGCCGGTGCGGAAACGGTCCTGTACGCCAAGGGCAACGCCCTGGCCAGCTGGTATTACTACTATACCGGCGGAAAGGTGCAGCTGAAAATGTTCGGTCTTGCGGATGTGGCCCAGGATAAGGGGGATGACGAAGTGGGCGAAGGCCCCTATCAGGCCAAGAAGGTGGCTGCACTGGATACGAATTTCCGCTTCTCCGGGGTGGACGGCATGGAGCTGAGCAAGGCCGTGCAGGCTGCCCACGGGAAGATGTTTGCCGATATCCTCAAGGCCCGGGAAACGGCGGAGGATTTTGTGCCGGTGACCATGTCCACCATTCCGCTGGTGCGCATGTCCCGGCGGCTGGCGGGTGTTTATACGCTGGACGAGGCGGAAGACCACGTGCACCAGCCCGACAGCATCGGCATGACCGGCGACTGGCGCAAGGTGGGCCCCGCTTTTGAGATCCCCTACGGCTGCCTCCATAACGGAAAGATCAAAAACCTGCTGGCTGCGGGGCGGGATATCTCCGTCACCGATGCCATGTGGGATATCACCCGCGTCATCCCGCCCTGCGCCGTGACCGGCCAGGCGGCGGGCACTGCCGCGGCCCTTACGGATGATGTCACCACCCTGGATGTGGGCCTGCTCCAGCGCACGCTGGCAGCGGACGGCGTCCGCCTCCACTGGGCGGAGTGAAGAAAGGAAGTGCAAACCTATGGCGCAATCCGCATACACCGTAACACAGATGGATGAAAGCACCTGGGCGCTGGATGAAGGTCTGGTGCGCAGCTACCTGCTCGTCGGGCAGGAAAAGGCCCTGCTCATCGATACCGGAAACGGCGCGGGGGACATTGCCGCGGAAGTACGGGCCATCACCGAGCTTCCCGTGATGCTGGTGAACACCCATGCCGACGGAGACCACATGGCCTGCAACGAAACCTTCGACTGTGCCTGGCTCCACCCTTCGGAATTTGACCGCTACGAAAAGCGCTGGCCGAACCATCCCCATGCTCCGCTGCAGGATGGGGAGGAGATCGACCTGGGCGGCCGCGTTGTGCGCGTGCTGCTCATTCCCGGACATACGCCCGGCAGCATCGCCCTGCTGGATCCCAGCCATCGGCAGCTTTTCAGCGGCGACAGCGTTTCCGCTTCCGCCATCTTCATGTTCGGCGAAGGCCGCAGCATGCAGGCTCTGTGCAGCAGCCTGAAGCGGCTGCAGGCCCTGTCGGCGGACTATGACCGCATCCTGCCAGCCCACGGCCCCTGTCCCATCGAAGCGGATGTGGTGGACCGGCTGCTGCGCTGTGCCGACGCCTGCATGGCAGGCAAGGTGGAGGGCAAGGCTCCCAGCTTCCCCGTGGACGCCCGGGAATACAGCCTGGACGGCGTGGGCTTCTTCCTGCTGTGATGGGTATGCTGAACTGGTACGGCGCCTGGGACCCGGAAGCCTTTCCTCCCGGGCAGCTGGAAGCGGCCTGGTGTGAGGCCGCGCCCACGGAAGAAGACTGGCGCCGCGCGCCTGCCCGGCCCCTGACGGGGGGCGGGGAGGAAGCCGTGCTCCGGGCCCTTTGGGACGGGGTGCTGCTCTACCTCTGCGCAGAGCTGCCGCAGCTGCCCTACTGCCCCGATCAGGCCGCATATTTCGGGCCCAGGCGGGACAGTCCCGCAGACGGCCATGGGGAAACGCTGCTGTCCCTGGGCCTGGATTTCTACGGTGTCCGCGGCCCCGGAGACAGTGACGGCCGGGGCGTCATCACCGTGAATGCTGCCGGGCAGGCCGCCTGGTACACCAATCCCGTGATCCCTACTCTGGGCTCCATCTTTGACCCCGCTCACCCCGAATACTGCCGCCGCCTCCACAGCAGCTGGGCAGAGCCTCTCTGCGGCGCTTCGGGCAGCCGCCTGGGCGCGGCCTTCCACGTGGAAGACCTGGAGGGGCCGATTTTGCTGGAGGCGGAGCTGCAGCTGGGCCGGCAGGTGATGTTCTGGAGCCACCGGCAGGAAAGCCTCTATACCCGGCTGAATCATGAGCGGCCCGACAGCAGCGACTGGGGAATTCTCCGCTTCGCGCCGCTGCCGGAGCATGCCCGGCCTCTTCGGGGGCCCTGGCGCATCCGCCGGGCCCTGGCGTATCTGGAGTCTCCCGCCTTTCAGAAGGGCGTGTGGACGGAGGAGAGCCAGCAGAAGCTGAATGCCTGCCGAAGCGCGGCGGAGCGGGCGCTGAAGAGCGGGGAAGAACCGCAGCGTGCGGCACTGGCCCTGGAAGGAGCCATTCTTTCCCTGCGCTGGGGCGATACCCGCTACCCCGACCCCTACGACCTGCCTCTGCAGGCCACGCTGCCGGACCCCTTCCGCTTTTTCGGAAGCGGCAGGCGGGTAGAAAACCGGGCGGACTGGGAAAAGCGGCGGGAAGAACTGCTGCAGCTGGCTCAGTTTTACGAGTACGGCTTTCGGCCTTCCGCGCCGGATGGGATGGAGATCTGCCTCCGGGAAGAAAAGCAGCCGGGGGATACGGAGATCATCCGCTTCGGCACCTGGGAGTTTCCCTATACCTACACCGCCCGGGCGGACAAGTTCGGCCTGCGGCTCAGGGTAGGGGAGCGGCAGAGCGAACTGGGCTTTACCGTGTATCTCCCCGAGGAAGCGGCGGGCTGTGCCCCTGTGGTCCTGCGCTTTGACGGAGACTGTGAAGTGTACCGCCGGGCGGGCTTTGCGGTGGTGCAGCCGGATGCGGGCAGCGCCGGAGACCTGCGCAGCCTGGACTACGCCTGGGGGACGCGAAGCGGCTGCTTCTATGAGCTCTTTCCCTATCACCGCCACGGGCCGGAAGCCCTGCTGGAGACCGGCTCGGAAATGGCGGCAGCCTGGTGCCTGAGTCGGGTCATCGATGCCCTGGAGCAGCTGACTGCCCCGGGGGGACATTACGCGGGCAGGCTGGATGCCGGGAAGCTGGCGGTGGAGGGCTTTTCCATCCACGGAAAGTACGCCTTCGTTTCCGCCCTGTATGACAGCCGCATCGGCGTGTGCATTCCCGGCGCCTCCGGGGCCAGCGGCCTGTCTCCCTGGCGCTATGTGTACGCCGGGCAGGAGTATGACTGGACGGATACGCCCTTTGACTGCGGCGTGGAAGGCTTCCGGCGCATCCGGGCCTTCGGCACGGAGGTGCTGGGCAATGCAACCCGCCACAATCCCGTGCGCCAGCGCAGCCTTTTTTACCGCTTCCTGAAGCCGGGGCGGGCCTATGCCCCGGAAGGGGAGGGCTGGGGCTACGGCCAGCGCCTGCCCTATGACCAGAGCTGTCTGGCCGCCACCCTGGCGCCCCGGGCCATCGTTCTGGTGAACACCCCCAACGATTTCAACGATGGCAGCGTTTCCGATGCCCTGACCCTGGAGCTCATCGCCCCGGTGTACCGGGCTTTGGGCTGTGAGCCGGAAAAACTGCTGCAGTATAACTACCGGGCGGTCTGCCCGGTGGGAGACCCCCACGGCACGGAGCAGTCCCAGCTGGAGCGTACCGCGGCCTTTCTGCAGAGCCATTTCCTTGGGAAGGCCCTGCCGGAGGATGTGGCCCTGCGTTTGCGTCAGGATCCCTTTGCCCTGCCCGTCTGCGCAGAGCGCAGCGCCTCCGCCTACGATTGCTACTGGGGCGGCTACAATACCGTCACCGGCGGGCAGGGCGGCCCGGAAGGCCGGGACGGCTGGTATTACACCCTGCCGGACCTCCGCTGAGGGGGCGGCCCGATTCAATACCCACACAGGTGGAACGGCGTGCAGAACAAGTCCGCGGCTCCACTGAGAAAGGACGGGACCTCATGCACGACCACGAACATTTCCATGAAGAAGACCGCGAACACAGCCACGACCACGACCATCCTCATGACCACGCCCATGACCACGACCATGGGCATGGGCATCCTCACGACCATGGGCATGGGCATACCCACACCAACACCAAGGCGGTGCTGAACCGCATTTCCCGGCTCATCGGGCACATGAACTCGGTGAAGGGCATGGTGGAGCGGGGAACGGACTGCTCCGAGGTGCTGGTGCAGCTGGCTGCGGTCCGCTCGGCGCTGAACGGCCTGTGTCAGGTGATCCTGCAGGATCATATCGACCACTGCATCGTGGATGCGGTGCGCACCGGGGACACGGAGGCCATCGAAGAACTGAACAAGGCCATCCGCCAACTGATGAAAAGCGGAAACTGACCTATCCGGCCATCATAAAACCGAACAGCAAAGGCAATACTACCTCCTGCGGAGATATTCCGCGGGAGGTAGTTTGTCATGCTGGGAAAAGTAGAGATCTGCGGGGTGAATACCGCCAGGCTGCAAACCCTGACGGCGGAGGAGACCGACCGGCTCCTGCGCAGGAGCAAGGAGGGCGACAAGCAGGCCCGTGACCTGCTCATCGAGGGGAATCTGCGCCTGGTGCTGTCGGTGATTCAGCGCTTTGCGGGCCGCTACAGCCAGCGCAGCGACAGTATGGACGATTTGTTTCAGGTGGGCTGCGTGGGCCTCATCAAGGCCATCGACAATTTTGACACCAGCCAGAATGTGCGCTTTTCCACCTACGGCGTGCCCATGATCGTGGGGGAGATCCGCCGCTATCTCCGGGATAACAGCGCCATCCGGGTGAGCCGGAGCCTCCGGGATACGGCCTACCGGGCGCTGCAGGCCCGTGAAACCCTGCAGGCCCAGAAGCAGACGGAACCCACCGTGGAGGAAATTGCCGCCCTGCTGGGCATCCGGCGGGAAGAGGTGGTGGTGTCCCTGGACGCCATCAGCGAGCCGGTGAGCCTTTATGAGCCCATCTACAACGCCGCAGGAGATGCGGTGTATGTGATGGACCAGATCTCCGACCCCCGGAATACCGATGAAAGCTGGCTGGAGCAGATTGCCCTGAATGAAGCGGTGGAGCGGCTGGGTACCCGGGAAAAGCACATCCTTGCCCTGCGCTTCTGCGAGGGAAAAACCCAGATGGAGGTCTCGGCGGAGATCGGTATCAGCCAGGCACAGGTCTCCCGTCTGGAGAAAAATGCCATCGGGCAAATTAAAAAGAGCATGTAAAAGGGAGGCCGCGCAGTTATCGTTTGCGCAGCCCCTTTTGGACAAAAAGCCGGAGCGGGCATGACCCGCTCCGGCCAGTCTGTCGAGGAACCATGATAGAGGCTTGCGCGACAGAGCAGCGGGGGATGCGGGGCCGGGGCCAAAGGGCCCCGGCAAAGGGCCCCCTTCACGTTTTATCCTTGGGGGTTTCAA
>JAZSQG010000300.1:0-5831 GCA_045537855.1 Oscillospiraceae bacterium | reverse complement strand
CTCCGGGCGCTATCTTGTTGTTGCAACGACCCGCCCCGAAACAATGATGGGTGATACCGGCGTCGCAGTCAACCCCAATGATGAGCGTTATCGTGATTTGGTGGGCAAGACATGTATTTTGCCCATCATGAATCGTGAGATTCCCATTGTTGCCGATGAATATTGCGAAATGGAATTCGGCACCGGCTGCGTGAAGATGACCCCTGCCCACGACCCCAACGACTTTGAAGTTGGCCTGCGCCACAATCTGGAAGTCATCCGCGTGCTGGACGATAACGGCGTGGTCAATGAGCTGGGCGGACGTTTCCAGGGAATGGACCGTTACGAGGCCAGAAAGGCCATCGTTGCGGCTCTGCAGGAGGAAGGCGCACTGGTAAAGGAAGAAGACTACGGTCACAACGTGGGCACCTGCTACCGCTGCCACAGCGATGTGGAGCCCATCATTTCTGCCCAGTGGTTCGTGAAGATGGGCCCCCTGGTGGGACCCGCCATTGACGCTGTGAAGAGCGGCGCCACCAAGTTCGTGCCCGAGCGCTTTTCCAAGAACTACCTCAACTGGATGGAGAATCTCCATGACTGGTGCATTTCCCGCCAGCTGTGGTGGGGCCATCAGATCCCCGTGTGGTACTGCGCCGACTGCGGCAAGATGACCTGTTCCCGGGAAGATCCCGACTGCTGCGAGCACTGCGGCAGCAAGGCCATCACCCGGGATGAAGACGTGCTGGATACCTGGTTCTCCTCCGCCCTCTGGCCCTTTGAAACCCTGGGCTGGCCGGAAAAGACCGAGGATTACGACTATTTCTATCCCACGGACGTGCTGGTCACCGGCTACGATATCATCACCTTCTGGGTTTCCCGTATGATCTTCTCCGGCTGCGAGCAGACCGGACAGACCCCCTTCCACACCGTGCTGATCCACGGTCTTGTCCGGGATGACAAGGGCCGCAAGATGTCCAAATCTCTGGGCAACGGCATCGACCCTCTGGAGATGGTGGAGCGCTACGGCGCCGACGCTCTGCGCATGAACATGATCTCCGGCAACAGCCCCGGCAACGACATGCGCTTCTTCACCGAGCGCTGCGAAGCCATGCGCAACTTTGCCAACAAGCTGTGGAATGCGTCCCGCTTCGTGATGATGAACCTCAACATTGAGAAGAACGAACTGCCCGAAACCCTGCAGCTGGAGGACAAGTGGATCCTCAGCAAGCTCAACACCCTCATCCGGGAAGTCACGGAGAACATGGAGAAGTATGAGCTGGGCGTGGCCGTGGGCAAGGTGTATGACTTCATCTGGGACAGCTACTGCGACTGGTATATTGAGCTGACCAAGACCCGCCTGCAGGGGGATGACGAGGAGAGCAAGCGCAGCGCTCAGAAGGTCCTTTGCTGGGTCCTCACCGAAACGCTGAAGCTGCTGCATCCCTTCATGCCCTTCATCACCGAGGAAATCTGGCAGGCGCTGCCTCACGAAGGGGAAGCCCTGATGATCTCCAGCTGGCCGGAATACTGCCCCGAACATGATTTTGCTCAGCAGGAAGCCGAGATGGAGCGCATCATGGCCGCCATCAAGGCCATCCGCGCTCTGCGCGCCGAAAAGAATGTGCCCCCCTCCAAGCGTCCCAGCCTGACGGTGGTGACCGAGCGCCGGGAAAGCTACGAAAAGGGCGTGCCCTTCCTGAAGAAACTGGCCGGCTGCGGCGAAGTGAGCATTGCCGATCAGGCCCCCGAAGCCGACGGTATGGCTCTGGCCGTCACCGAGGACAGCAAGCTTTACCTGCCTCTGGCGGAACTGGTGGATGTGGAACAGGAATTGGCCCGCATCTCCAAGGAACTGAAGAAGGCCGAAGCCGAAGCTGAAAAGATGAAGGGCAAGCTCCGGAATCAGGCCTTCCTGGACAAGGCTCCCGCCAACGTGGTGGCTGCCGAGCGGGAAAAGGCCGCGAAGCTGGAATCCCTCATCGAAAACCTGCGGGAAAGCGCAAATAAACTCTCCTCCCTTCGCTGAATACGACCGTATTCGCATTAACGGGAACCTATAATGACCTTGCGGACAAGCTCCGCAAGGTCATTTTTTATTGGCCCTGAGGCAGGAAAGGGAGGCCCCAAGTATGAACATCACGGGAAGCTGCCGGGACGGCAGACTGACGCTTCGTTTCAGCGGAGAGCTGGACCATCACAGTGCCCGGGAGGCAATGATCGCCCTCAGTGAGCGGATCGATGCGTTCCTGCCCCGGGAGTGTGTGCTGAATTTCCGGGACCTGACGTTTATGGACAGCTCCGGCATCGCCCTCATACTCCGGGCGGAGCGAAAAATGCGGGAGCTGGACGGCAAGCTCCGGGTTTGCTGTGTTCCGGCACAGCCCCTGCGGGTGCTGGACGCTTCGGGCATTGACCGACTGGTCAGTATTACGGAATAGTGCTTGGGAGGAAGTACATATGGCAGTGATCAATTTCAGCAAGGTGGAGTTTCCCGGCAAATCCGCCAATGAGGCATTTGCCCGCAGCACCGCCGCCTGCTTCGCCGCCCAACTTGACCCCACCCTGGAAGAACTGGGTGATCTGAAAACCGCCGTCAGCGAGGCGGTGACCAACTGCATCGTCCATGCCTATCCGGAGGAGATCGGGAAGATCCTCATCAAACTGCGGATTCTGGAGGGAGATGTGCTGGAAGTCAGCGTGCGGGACTGGGGCTGCGGCATCGAGGATGTGGAGAAAGCCCGGGAGCCGCTGTATACTACCGGCGGGGAGGACCGCTCCGGCATGGGTTTTTCCATCATGGAGTGCTTCATGGACTCCCTGCGGGTGCGCTCCACGCCCGGACGGGGCACCACCGTGATCATGCGCAAGAAGATCGGGCGGAAGCAGAGCCGGTGAGTACGCCTTATGCCCATGAACTGCTGGAACGGGCCAGAGAAGGCGACCGGCAGGCGGCCCAGACCCTGGTGGAGGCCAATTCCGGCCTCATCTGGAGCATTGCCCGGCGCTATTTCGGCCGGGGCGTGGATGGGGAAGACCTGTATCAGCTGGGCTGTCTGGGCCTTCTGAAGGCCATCCAGAGCTTTGACAGCACTTACGGCACCCAGTTTTCCACCTACGCCGTGCCCAAGATCACCGGGGAGATCCGCCGCTTTCTCCGGGATGACGGAGCGGTGAAGGTGAGCCGCAGCCTGAAGGAGCGGGGCAATCTGGTGAAAGGCGCCAGGACCCGGCTGGAGCAGCAGCTGGGGCGGGAGCCTCTGCTCAGCGAGCTGAGCAGGGAAACGGGCCTGACCCCGGAAGAAATTGCCGAGGCGGAAAACGCCATGGCGGCGGCATCCTCCCTCCAGCAGGAACGCCTGGGCGGGGAGGGGCCTACTCTGGAAGAACTCCTCTGTGACCCGGAGCAGGAGACCCGTATGATCGAGGCGGTGTCCCTGCGGGAGGCCGTTGCGGCTCTGCCGGAGCGGGAGCGTATGGTGATCGCCCTGCGCTACTATCGGGGCCTGACCCAGGAAAAGGCGGCCCGGATCATGAACGTATCCCAGGTGCAGGTGTCCCGCCTGGAGCGCAAGGCGGTGGAGCAGCTGCGGATTTTTCTCCAATAAGTCTTTCAAAAGCGCTGTGTTTGTTGTAAAATGACCCGGTACGGCTGCAAACCCGTACCGGAAGTACACCCGTACCGGGTCATTTCCCATGGGAAGGAACAGACATGAGCGATTTGAAAACACGTTTTCTCACGGCGCGAAGAGCCGTGATCGATTTTACACTGGAACGCCTCAATGATGCCCAGCGGCAGGCAGCACGAGCCACGGAAGGTCCGCTGCTGATCCTGGCAGGCGCCGGCAGCGGCAAGACCACCGTGCTCATCCACCGTATTGCCTGCCTACTGCGCTTTGGCCGTGCTGCGGACTCGCAGGAACTTCCGCCCATACTTTCGGAGGAGGATGTGGAGTTTCTGGAGCGCTATGTCCGCTTCCGCTCGCCCGAGGACCGCGCCCGGGCGGAGGCTCTCTGCACCCTGGAGCCTGCCGCGCCCTGGCAGGTGCTGGCCATCACCTTTACCAACAAAGCGGCAGGGGAGCTGGTAGCCCGCCTGGAAGCCATGCTGGGTGATGAAGCCAACGATATCTGGGCGTCCACTTTCCACAGCGCCTGTGTGCGCATCCTGCGGAAAGACGTGCAGCATCTGGGGCTCTACGGCCGGGATTTCACCATCTACGATACGGCGGACTGCCTCAGCCTCATCAAGCGGGTCCTGAAGGACCTGGACCTGGATGAAAAGCGCTATCCCCCCCGGGCGATCCTCAGTGCCATCAGCGCCGCCAAGGGACAGCTGCAGCTGCCGGAGGACTGCCGCAAGCAGGCGGGGATGGATATCTGGCGGAAAACCATCGCGGAAGTGTACACCGAGTACCGCAAGCGCATGCTGCAGGCGGACGCCATGGACTTTGACGATCTGCTGCTGAACACCGTGCTGCTGCTGGAGCAGTGCCCCGAGGTGCTGGGCTATTACCAGCGCAAGTTCCGCTATGTACTGGTGGACGAATATCAGGATACCAGCATGCTCCAGTATAAGCTGGTGAGCCTGCTGGCGGGCAGCCGGCAGAATCTCTGCGTGGTGGGCGATGACGATCAGGGCATCTACAAGTTCCGGGGTGCCACCATCCAGAACATTCTCAGCTTTGAAGAGGATTATCCCAATGCCAGGGTGGTGAAGCTGGAGCAGAATTACCGCTCCACCGGGCACATTCTAGGGGCCGCCAACGCAGTCATCAGCCATAACACCGAGCGGAAGGGGAAGACCCTCTGGACCGACAACGGCATGGGGGACAGTATCACCCTCTATACCGCCATGAACGAAAATGACGAAGCCCAGTACATTGCCGGGCAGATGATGAGCGGCGTCAGCACCGGGGGCAGCTGGCAGGACTATGCCATCCTCTACCGGGTGAACGCACTGTCCAACCGACTGGAATATGCCCTGAAGCGCAACGGCATTCCATACCGCATTTACGGCGGTACCCGCTTCTATGACCGGGCCGAGATCAAGGATATGCTGGCGTATCTTTGTGTGGTGGCAAATCCCCACGATGAGCTGCGGCTGCGGCGCATCGTGAACAATCCGCCCCGCGGCATCGGGGAAACGGCCCTGCAGCGGGCTGCCGACCTGGCCGGGCGGGACGGGAAGAGCCTCTACACCGTGTTGGGAGAAGCTGACGCTTACCCGGAGCTTGCCAGAAGCGCCAAACACATGAAGGCCTTCACCGCCATGATCGAGGATGTGCGCGCCCGGCGTACGGAAACGCTGGAAGTCCTCTACGACTATCTGGTGGAGCGCAGCGGCTATCTGAAGACTCTGGAAGAAAAGGATACCCAGGAAAATATCACCCGGGCGGAAAACGTGCGGGAACTGAAGACCAACATCATCAGCTTTGTCAAGGAGCGTTCCGGCGTGGGCACGCTGGAGGATTTCCTGGATGAAATGGCCCTTTACAGCGATACCGATGAAATGGGAAAGGACGCTTCCTGCGTCTCTCTGATGACCATGCACAGCGCCAAGGGTCTGGAATTCCCCACGGTGTTTCTGGCCGGTGTGGAGGACGGTCTCTTCCCCAATGCCAAGAGTATCGGGGAGCCGGAAGAGCTGGAGGAGGAGCGCCGCCTCTGCTACGTGGCCATTACCCGTGCCAAGAAGAAGCTTTACATTTGCAATGCCCGCCAGCGCATGGTGTTCGGCAAAACCCAGAACAACAAGGTATCCCGCTTTGTGAACGATATCCCGGAAGAACACCTCCGCAGGCTGCCCGAAGCCCGGCAAAGCAGCTGGGGCGAGAGCGGCAGCGAGCGGCGAC
>JAZSQG010000377.1:0-1626 GCA_045537855.1 Oscillospiraceae bacterium | reverse complement strand
TCCCATCAACCGGGATACCCTGCCGCCTCTGGTGCGGCTGCACCGGGAGGTGACGGCGCTGTTCGAGCATTGTGAGCCCGTCCGGGCGGTGAACTGGCTGGGCAGCTATCTCACCCCGGCGCAGCAGGAGCAGTCGCTGGAAAAAGCGCTGGCGGAGCGGGGCATTGCCTCCCGGCATCTGCTGGACTGCGAAAGTCTTTCCGAGCTGCGCAGCTTCGGCGGCAGCCTTGCCAATATCGTGGTCTCTGCCGTGGCTCTGCCCGCCGCCCGCAGCCTGAAGCAGCGGCTGGGCATGCCCTATCTGAATCTGGTGAAGCCGGATGACCCGGAATCCATGGGGGAGGAGGAACTGCTGGCCCTATGAAAGATATCCGCATGGTGCTTCCCAATCCCGCTTCGGATACGGCGGGGGCCGCCTCTGCCCTCTTTTCTCTGGGCGGTCTCAATGTGATCCACGATGCCGCCGGCAGCATGGAAAGCTACGTGACCTTTGACGAAGCCCGGGATCTGGAGGACTGCCGCACGGTGGCCTCCCGCCTTTCCCGGCTGGAAGCCATCACCGGGGATGATGAGATCCTGCTGGACAGCCTGGAGCAGGCCTGCCGGGAAGAAGCCCCGGCCTTTATCGCCCTCATCGGCTCTCCCGTGCCCTTCACCATCGGCATGGATCTGGAGGGCATCGCCGCAGAAGCGGAGTACCGCAGCGGCATTCCGGCCTTTGCCGTCAATTCCGGCGGCTTCGCCCTGTATGACAAAGGCGCCGGAGAGGCACTGGAAAAACTGCTAAAAAAGCTGGCGGAAACTCCGGCAGAGCCCCGGGCGGGGGTGATCAATCTGCTGGGCGCCACCCCGCTGGACTACAGCCCCCGGGAAATGGAAGGTCTCTGCGTCCGGCTGAAGGAAGCGGGGGCAAAGGAAGTCCGGACTCTGACCATGGCCCGGGGCGCGGAGGAAATCCGCCGGGCCGGGGAAGCGGAGCGGAATGTGGTCATCTCCCTGGCTGGCCTCCCCGCCGCCCGCTGGCTGAAAAAGCGCTTCGGCACCCCTTACACCGTGGAAGTGCCCCTGGACTGGCAGCCCGGGCCGGACTTTTCCCCGAAGCCGGAGCAGCGCGTGCTGGTGCTGGGGGAGAGCGTGCTGACGGCGCAGCTGGTGCAGCTGCTGCAGCACCGGGGCGTTTCCGCCGTGGCGGGAGTTACGGCAGGCTATGACCCGGAGGTGTTCCCCGGCCTGAGCGTGGGGAGACTGGATACCGAGGCGGCCATCCGCCGGGAACTGAAACAGGAATACTTCGCCCTGGTGGGCGATCCGCTGTACGGGCTGCTCCTGCCGCCCGGCAGCAAAACGAAGTTGATAGCCCGACCCCATCGGGCCCTGTCCGCCCGGCTGTATCCCTTCCGGGAGCAGCCGCTGGAAGCCCTTATGAAAGAAATTGAGAGGTGTTTTGCATGAAAAAGCTGATTTCTCTGATTCTTGCCGTCCTGCTGCTTCTGAGCCTGCCCGTGGGCTGCGCATCCCCGGAGCCTGCCCCTCAGGCCACGCCGGAGTCCGCGCCGGAGACCGGCGGCGACGCCGGGCAGGAGGAAGCCCCCGCTCAGCGCGTGGTGCTGGACGATACCGGCCGGG
>JAZSQG010000221.1:0-14685 GCA_045537855.1 Oscillospiraceae bacterium | reverse complement strand
TGGGCAGGCTTTATCCAGAGGCTGGGACCAGCCGCAGTAGTGACACATCATGCGCTTATTAGCGCTGTGATGGGTCAGCCTTGCGCTGCAGCGGGGACATTCGTAGACATAGCCGCATTCCGGGCAATTGACGACGCTGCTGCTGCCCCGACGGTTCAGAAAGAGGATACTCTGTTCTCCCCGCTCCAGATTCTGCTGCAGTTCATGCAGCAAAATACGGCTGATGCAGCTGCCGTTGCCGTCTTTCAGCTCCTGCTTCATGTCGGCAATGATCACGCCGGGCAGGGGTTTGGCATTATAGCGCTTGTCCATGCGCAGCAGGCGGTACTTTCCCGCTCTTGCTTCATGCATGCTTTCCACCGAGGGGGTTGCGGAACCCAGAAGCAGCAGGGCGCCGCTTTCCACGCAGCGGTACTTTGCCACGTCCCTTGCATGGTAGCGCGGGGCATTCTCGGACTGGTAGGAAGCTTCCTGCTCTTCGTCTATAATCAGCAGGCCCAGTTTTTCAAGCGGTGCAAACACCGCCGAGCGGGTCCCGGCCACCACATCCACGCTTCCGCTTCGGATGCGCTTCCACTCGTCATAGCGCTGGGTCGCCGTCAAAGAGCTGTGAAGCACTGCCACCCGGTCTCCAAAGTGCTGATAAAAGGTGGAAACCAGCTGTGGGGTCAGGGCAATTTCCGGCACCAGAACCAGAGCCTGCTTACCCTGCTCCAAAACATCCCGGATGAGGCGGATATAGACAGCGGTCTTTCCGCTGCCGGTCACACCGTAAAGGAGGGCTGCAGAGGCGCCGGCGCCCAGCAACGGGCACAGTTCATTGCAGACTGCTTCCTGCTGAGCATTGAGCTGTGTCATCAGCGGTTTATCCGATGGGCGGAATTCCGGCCTTCGGTATTCTTCCTGACTTCGCAGGCAAATGAGCTGCTTTTTTTCCAGGGCTTTGATGCTGGCAGCACCGGCCCCGGTGAAATAGCGTAGCTCCTTGACGGAAGCTTCCTCCAAAACCGCCAGCAGCCGCAGGATTTCCGCCTGCTGGGGCGCTTTTCGCCGGAGTGGTCCTTCAGCCAGCTGCGCGGCTTCTTCCCCGGGAACGCACAGGCAGGCAATGCTGGTCACCTTATCGGAAGCCCGCTGCCTGCTTTCCATTTCCCGCTTCAGGATGCCCGCATCCTCCAGCAGCTTCAGAGCCGCGCCGCTGCGGCTGCCCAGGGCCTCCTCCACCGTGATGGCGGAAGCGCTGCCCCCATGGGCAAAGAGGAGATCCAACAGCTTCACCGCGTCGGGTTGTTCCCCTGCCGCGGCATAGGCCCCCTCCCGGTCTGCCGGATTCAGCAGACTGCAGAATGCGCTGCCCCGCAGCCAGACACCTGCAGGCAGCATGGCCTTGACGGCCTGATAATAGGTACAAAAGAAACGGGTCTTCATCCAGCGCGCCAGCTGCAGCTGTGCCTCCGTCAGAATGGGCGACACATCCAGAAAGCCGTCGATGGGCTTCAGCGATGCGTACTCGCTGTGCTCTGCCAGCTGAAAGATCATGCCTTCCTGCCTGCGGTTTCCCTTTGCAAAAGGTACGCTGACCCGCTTTCCCACCGCTGCCTGGTCCTCCATCACCTGGGGGATGCGGTAATCATAGAGCCGATCGATGCTGTAGCCGGGGCCGTTAAGGGCGACCTTGGCGATCATGTCAGATGCTCTGCTCGTGCACCACGGCGGTATACTCGCCCTTGGCCAGTTCGTCAATGGCGATGGAAACAGGCTTCTTTTCCAGAGATTCATGCTGGTTGCCGGCTTCTTCGGCGATGTCACGGGAACGCTTGGCGATTACATTGACCAGCAGATAGCGGCTGTTGATACGGTCCAGCAGGCTGGACATGGACGGATAAAGCATCATGTTAATTTTCCTCCTTCAGATAGCCGATGCGATCGGCGCTCCTGCATTTTTCAGCAGTCATAATGGCATGCAGTTCCTGCGCTGCCGTTTCCAGAATGTCGTTGATGATGATATAGTCGTATTGGTCCGCCTTGCGGCACTCTTCCCGTGCCACCCGCAGACGCTTCAGGATCTTCTCCTCGGTCTCCGTACCTCTGGCGCGAAGCCGCTGCTCCAGCACCTGATAGCTCACCGGGAACAGAAAGATCCGGCAGACATCGGGCCGTTTCGCGGCGATCTTCTCCGCACCCACGGTGTCGATCTCCAGGATCACATCCCAGCCCGCTTCCAGCTTTTCTTCCACGGGAGCAAGGGGCGTCCCGTAAAAGCAGTCCAGATACTCGGCGTATTCCAGAAGCTGATCCTGCTCTATCATATCCAGGAAGCTTTCTCTGGATACGAAGTAGTATTCCCGGCCGTGCACTTCGCCCTCCCGGGGCTCCCGGGTGGTGGCGGACACAGATACATGGAAGCGCTCCCGCAGCGTTCGCAGCTCCTTGAGGACGGAGCCCTTGCCGGAGCCCGAAGGCCCGGACAGAATAAACAGCTTGCCGCGACTCATGCTTCTTCCTCCCTTTCCTCTTCTCCCGCAGCCATACTTTCACCCTCCAGCCGGTTTGCCACCGTTTCAGGCCCAATGGCGGAAAGGATGATGTGGCCGCTGTCGGCAATGACCACGGCGCGGGTGCGCCGTCCGTAGGTGGCATCGATGAGATTGCCGCCCTCCCGGGCATCCTGGATCATGCGCTTGATGGGAGCGGATTCGGGGCTGATGACGGCCACCACCCGGTCGGCGGATACCATGTTGCCGTAGCCGATGTTGATGAGTTTCATCCCAGTTCCCCTTTACTCGATGTTCTGCGCCTGTTCGCGGATCTTTTCGATCAGCGCTTTCATCTCCACGACCATCTTGGTAATTTCCAGATCCACGCACTTGCTGCCGATGGTGTTCACTTCCCGGTTCAGCTCCTGAATGAGGAAGTCCAGCTTCCGGCCCACGGAACCGCCGGAAGTAAGCAGCTCGTCCAGCTGATGAATGTGGCTGTCCAGACGCACCAGTTCTTCATCCACGGCAACCTTATCGCCGAAGACGGCAGCCTCCGTCACGATTCGGCTTTCCTCCACCGCAGCGCCGTCCAGCACTTCCTGCATGCGCTGCAGGAGCTTTTCCCGGTACTCCCGGACCGTCTCCGGGGAGCGGCGGAGCACCTGCTGCCGGTACTGCTCCAGTTCCCGGAGCTTCCCTCGGATATCCTCGGCCAGTCTGCCGCCCTCTCTGGCGCGCATGGCGCAGAACACATCCAGTGCTTCGCTCACCACAGCAGCAAGGTCATCTTTAAAAGCTTCGGCATCCACCTGCTTCTTTTCGATGATGAACACATCCGGCAGGCGGCTGAAGGAAACGGCACCCGCATCGTAGCGGATCCCGAAATCGCTTTCCATTTTCTTCATGGCATCCTGATAGGCCCGCAGTACCGGTTCGTTGAGGCGGATGACCACATCGTCATCGGCGGAAGCGTCGATACTCACAAACACATCCACCTTGCCCCGGCCCACGCGCTGCTGCACAAGGCCCTTCACCGTTTCTTCGGCAAAGGAATACAGCCGGGGAAGCTTCACACCGCAGTCAAGAAAGCGGTTGTTGACACTTTTGATCTCTATGCTGATGAGCAGCTTGCCGCTGTTTCCGGCAGCGCTGCCATAGCCCGTCATACTGTTGATCATTGCTTGTTCTTCCTGTTCCAATAATATTCGATCAGTCCACTTAAAAGGACGTCATAGACAAAGAATCCGGCGCAGCCCAGCAGAAAAAGGACTGCGATGCTCCGGGCGGGAAGGCTCACGCCGCTGAGCAGTGCCAGTTTGTAGAGGTACAGCAGCAGCGCTGCGGTAATGAAAAATACAAGGAGCTTTCCCAGCCATGGCAGGATTCTGCCGGAAAGGCGCTCCAGATGGCTCTTCAGAATGGGATAGTGGCCAAACAGCAGCAAATACAGGAACGCAGGACCCTTCAGCGGGCACAAAAGCAGCCCCAGAAGGGATGTTGCTGCCCAAAGGAGCCAGGCGCGCACAGGCCCCGCTTCCAGCAGAGCAGCAGCGTTCAGCGCACCGGCCAGAACCACCAGCGCCAGCCGCCCCGATGGCAGCAGCCCGGAAAGCAGAAGCAGCACCGTTTCCGCTGCACAGAGCATGGCACAAAGGGCCAGAGGCCCAGTCTTCCCCCGCATATCAGCAGCAGGGGATGCAGTCCCCGCCCAGCAGCTCACAACAGCAGTCCGCCAGACAGAGGTTGGAGCAGCAGCGCAGCGGGTCACTTCCGCCGAAGCCGGTAGGCGCGCTGCGATAGTATCCGCCGGGGGCGGTATTCCGCTGATTCAGCATTTGCAGCGCCTGCCGATATTCGGCATTCCCCGGCGCCATGCGTACCGCTGTTTCATAGTACTTTCTCGCTTCATCCAGCCAGTGCCGCCGGTAATAGAGGCTGCCCATCAGGAAGTGCCATTCGGCGCTCCCATCCCGGTTCTGGTTCAGAAGGAGTTCCGCCGTGAAAAGGTCGCCCCCCATCAGGGCGTTTCGCACCTGCTGCAGGGCGGGAGACGCATTTCCGCTGTGATAGCTGCCGCCGCTGCTGCTTCCCTGCTGGCCCGATGCCCGACCCTTGGTGATGGCATCGTAAGCTTCGTTGATCTCTTTCATCTTTTCCTGCGCGAGATCAGCCAGAGGGTTGTTTACATAATTATCCGGATGATACTTCCGGGCAAGGTCTCGATATGCTTTTTTGACTTCTTCCTCGCCGGCATTTCGGTCAATGCCCAGGACCTGATAAGGATCTTTCATCCAATTCTCCATTTTTTCTCTTTGCCGAGGGCTTCGCCCCGCAGAATTTTTACCGCCGTTTCCGGCATCCCCAGCGTGAAAATATTTTCCAGAATCGCCGTATAGGGCGTTTCCTCCAGAAGGTCCAGGGCATTTGCTGCCTGAACCGCAGAGGCATGCAGGGTATCCAGCAGCTGCTGCCGCTCCAAGTCTCCGAAACTGCTGCCATAACGAACTGCAACGGGATTATACCGCCCGGCCTTCCTGTCTTCCTCCAGGTCTGCCGCAGCATCCGCCAGATACACAAAGCGCCCGAGATGATACAGCAGTTCCCGCAGGATGCGCTGCTTTCTGGGGTCGTCCGCAGCATCCGCAGCACCCGCCAGAATCGCGGCAAAGGGGTCGGCTGCCCGGTCGAGACTGCTGCAGCCCTCCTGCTCCAGCGCACTGAGCTGCCGCAGTTTTTCCATACACAGCCGGTCAAAGTCCGGATGACGCTGCCTTGCTCCTTTCATTCCCCGGTGGAGAAAAAGGCGCACAAGCCGCGCAAGCATACGCCGGAAAAAACCATCATCCCGGATGCTGTCTTCCAGCTTCCACCAGAAGAGGACCAGACTCAACTCCGCTGCTTCGCCTGCTGCTCCCTCATGTTTGCAGCAGCTGCGCTTTTTCAAAGGTGATGCAATGCAGCGCCTGCGGCAGATGTTGTCTTCTGCCGGAGCGTCACCGAGGAGCATGGCCAGTACGGTAAAATCATAATTCACCGCAAAGCGGGCCGGAAGCCCGCCCAGTTTTTTCAGGCTGTGGCAAAGGCCGCAGTAGGCAGCCTGAAACAGTGCCAGTTCCCTTACCTTCAGCTCCGCCTTACAGGGTCTTACATATCCGAACATATCTGTTTATCCAGGATCTCATATTGAAATTTTCGCTTTTTCTTCATGCGGCGGTCAATCAGCACCGCCAAACCCAGTCCAACGAACAGCGCAGCAACGGAAGCCACGGCACACAGGCGCTCCGGCAGCTCGACAGCCGCGCAGGCAGCGTAACCCAGCAGCAGCAAGAGGACGGGCAGCAGGTACACCGCTGCGGCGGCCTTCATCACGCTGCCCGTTTCGGTAGCGATGGTGACCGTATCCCCCGCCTTTGCATGACAGCGGTTCCGCGCCCGGACATGAAGCTCCCGGGCTGCACTGCAGCTGCCGCCGCAGTCGGCACAGTCATGGCCGCAGGCACTGCGCATGTTCACCCGGACCTGTGCATAGTCCCGGTCCAGGAGCTTTTCCACTACCCCGGTCTGGGTCATTCGCCGTCCTCCGGCGGCACATCCGCCTCCTCCACGGCCTCTTCCAGGGAAACCACCACATTATACTCACTGCCGATGACGCCGACTTCACTGTAGCCGTCCACATACACGGTGGTGGGCACGCTGTAGCGCCCCACGGCATTGCCGATATTGAAGAGATCGCCCACCACGCGGATGTTTTCGGCGTCCACGATATCAATGATCTCCTTGGGGCCGCGGATGACCACTTCCTTGAACTGGGTAATGGCTGTCGGGGTGTAGCCCTCGGAAACGTTGATAAAGCTGATGTTGGTGGTAACCAGGCGCTTGGTGGCAAGACCCTTCACGGAGACCGTGACGCTCGCCTCCTTCACACCGGAAAGATTGTTGACATTGTTTGGCAGCGCAATGGTGTAGGTGCCGGTGTAGGACTGTGCAAAGGAACTCAGGTCCACGGTACCCAGAACCAGCTGATTGATCCCGTTGAGAACACTCACATCGCCGGAGAGCGTGACTGTTTTGGGCTCGATCTCCACCACGGCATTGGAACTGTTAGCCCCACCGCCATCCAGCAGGTTGACCTTCAGCACCACATCCTTGACCATGACCACGGGAATGGTATAGACCACCGTTTCCACATCGGTGCTGAGGTCTTCGCTGAGCACCGGGTTTCCGTCCTCATCCATCAGGGTGAAACCCACGGTCCCCTTCACCGTCTTGGAAAGGTTTTCCCGGTCCACCACCACATGGGCGTAGGATACTCGACTCACCACATTTTCGGGACCGCTGACCACAACGGTCTCGGGTTCATACACGATGGGCTCACGCATATAGCCTTCCGCCACGCTGCCCTGGAAATCCCCCCGGATCTCAACCGGTACGCTGCTGAGCTTATCGATGTTGACGGTGACGAATTCCGGCGTCTTCTTTGCGACAATGATATCGTCTTCGTCCACACTGGAGGGATAAGTAATGGTATAGACCTTTTCGTAGACGCCGGTTGCCCGGATATCCGTCAGATCCACAAATACTTCCACATTGTTCTTATTCAGGAGAGTTCCGACGCTCCGCTTGCAGATGAGGGTGAGATTCACCGTCTGCATGTCCTTATCCGTCACCAGCAGATTCCGATCCTGCAGGATATCGTCCTCTCCCACATAGTTGATCTCCAGCCCGCTGAGGTTCACCTCCATGTCACGGTTTTCGTAGCTCACCACATAGAACCAGAGCATGATAGAAGCGAGGCAGGAAATGACGATATAAAAGGTTTTACTTTGAGCGATTTTTGAAACTCTTTTCATTGATCTTGTCCTTTAAATATCCGAAGGAGAAATTCTTGTTGGCCTTGTCCTCCGCATCCGGAAGAAGCTCCATGCGCAGGATCTTCTCAAAGGTGGGCATGGCAAGATGGGGCTTGAGCATCCCATCCACCGCCACGGAAATGGCGCCCGTTTCCTCACTGACCACCACGCACACCGCATCGCTCCGCTCGCTCATGCCGATGGCAGCCCGGTGCCGCATGCCAAGTTCCCGGCGCAGATGGGTGCTCTCCGTCAGCGGCAGCATGCAGCTTGCCGCCACGATGCGCCCATCCCGGATGATCACCGCACCGTCATGAAGGGGTGAGCCTTCGTAAAACAGGTTCTTCAGCAGTTCTTCCCGGGTATCGGCATTGATGATGGTACCGTTGTTGATCTGTTCGCTGAGGACATTATCCCGCTGGAAGACGATCAGAGCGCCCTGCCTGCTGCGGGACATTTCCTCGCAGGCCCGCAGAACTTCTCCGATGGCACTCTCCATATCCTGGGAGCCTTCCCTGCTCTGGATATATTTCGTGATGCCGCCCACTTTTTCCAGCAGAGAGCGAACCTCAGGCTGGAACACGATCAGCAGAGCAAAAATACCCAGCTCAAAGGTCTTGCCAAAGACGAAGTTGACCATATACAGCTCCAGCCTGTTGGCCACCAGCATGACCACCAGAAGGAGAAGGATACCTTTCAGCACCCTGCCGGAGCCTGTCCGGGTCAGAAAGGACAGGACTTTATAGATGATAAACGCCATGATGGCCATGTCCAGAATGTCGTTTATCCGAATCGTCCTGATGATATTGATAAGTTCGTTCAGAAGGGTCATAGTGCGTTCCCCATTATCTTAAGACGGCGGCTTCCGCCGCGCTCGTCTATTATGCTAACCTATATTATATCTTATCTCTTCAGGCTTGACAAGCGTAATTGCGGAATCCATTATAAGTTTTCCAGTGCTTCGGCAAGGCGGAAAACATGCTCGGGACGGTTAAAAACGCTGAAGCTCATCCGCACCGTTCCGCCTTCCAGGGTACCGACACTCTCATGGGCAAGGGGCGCACAGTGAAGACCCGCACGCAGGGCAAAGCCCCGCTCCGAGAGCCGCTGAGCCGCTTCTTCCGAGTCCATGTCCCGCAGCTTGAAGGACAAAACGCCGGTCTGCTGCTCTTGCTCCTGTGCCGCGTATAACATTACACGCGAATTTTCCGATAAGCGCTCCACGGCAAGGCGCAGCAGCATTCTTTCGTGGGCAAGGATCCTGTCCGTCCCTTTCCTGGTAACAAAGTTCAGACCCTGCCGCAGTCCGGCAATGCCGGGCATATTCAGCGTTCCTGCTTCCAGCCGCTCGGGCAGCAGCTCCGGCATGTGGGGCAAGCGGGATTCGCTGCCGCTTCCTCCCTCGAGCAGTGGAAGAGCCGGGTGATTACAGAGGAGCAGCCCCGTTCCCTGGGGACCGTAGAGGCTTTTGTGTCCCGGCATGGCAACAAAGGCTGCGCCCCAGCGGCGCAGGTCCACATTCAGGACCCCGGCCGACTGGGATGCATCCACAATGAGCGGCACGCCCCGTTCCCGGCACAGAGCAGAAATTTCTTCCACCGGCAGTACAAAGCCGAAGACATTGGATACATGGCAGATCACAGCAAGACGCGGCTGCTTCTTCAGATGTTCCCAAACCCGGTCCAGAATACCGGCAGCGTCGAAGATCGGCGCCTGGGCAATGAGCAGCTTCGCGCCCAGAGCCGTCAGGGGACGAAGGACGCTGTTGTGCTCATAGGAGGATATCAGCACCTGATCCCCTGCTGCGGCGATACTTTTGATTGCAAGATTCAGGGAGTGGGTGGCATTCGCGGTAAAGACGACCTGTTCCGGCTCGGGAACGCAAAAGAGCCTCGCTGCCGCTTCCCGGCAGGCCCAGGCTTCCTCCGCAGCAGCCATAGCCGCCGCATGACCGCCCCTGCCGGGATTTGCCAGCTTCCCCACCGCCGCTGCCACGGCACGCCCCACCTCCGGCGGCTTCTGCAGTGTAGTGGCGGCACTATCCAGATAGATCATCGGTGTAGCTCCTGCCAGCTGTCACCGCTGCGCACGAAGAGTTTTCCCGTGTCCACGCCGCCCTTCTGCAGATGCAGCAGCGCAAGCTTCAGCTGCTTCTCGCCCAGCCGGAGTGCGTAGGTGCAGCCCCCCGGGCTGAGGGAGGCCGGCAGGCGGGTCAGCTGCGCGGAAATGCCCTCCCGCTGCAGGAGTTTCATTCCTTTCTGTGCGTAGGTCACGGAGCGGATTCCAATATAGATTTGATTCAAAGGGATTCCCCCAATTTGTTCAGATTCAGCGGCACCGGAACAGAAAGAAGGGAACGAAAGCACGCTTCCGTTCCCTTCTTTCACCGTGGAAGCGGTGGGCACACATGCGGTACCGCCGCTCCATCGTATTCATTTATACTGATTGGGGTGCATCCTCAGTTGGCTGTGTGGCGCTCCCCTTCCTTTTCGGGAAGGATCACGCTCACCGGCGCAGCAGGGATCGCTTCGGGCTGCCAGCGCTTAACGCCGCTGAAATCCAGGGCAATATCCAGCACCTTATCCACATGGTCCGTGGTAACGAACTGCAGGGCGCTGCGTACATCCTGATCGATCTCCGCCAGGTCCGCTTCGTTTTCCGCGGGAATGATCACCGTAGTGGCACCGGCCCGCAGGGCGGCCATGGTTTTTTCCTTAAGACCGCCAATGGCCATCACGCGGCCCCGAAGGGAAATCTCGCCGGTCATTGCCAGATCGCCCCGCACCGGCGCACCGGTGAGTGCGGAGATCATGGCAATGGTCATGGTGATACCGGCAGAAGGGCCGTCCTTGGGAACAGCACCTTCCGGGAAGTGAATGTGGATATCCTTGTTCTTATAGAAAGAAGGATCGATGCCCAGCATGGCCGCACGGCTGCGGATATAGCTAAGACCGGCCTGAGCGGATTCCTTCATCACTTCACCCAGATTGCCGGTAAGAACCAGCTTGCCGTTACCCTCCATCACGTTGACTTCCACATCCAGGGTGGTGCCTCCGACACTGGTCCAGGCAAGACCACGCACCAGACCTACTTCGCCTTTCAGCCGCTTCTCTTCCGGTTTATACCTGCGAACACCCAGATACTTCTCCAGGTCGGATGCCTTCACGGAAACGCCCTTCAGTTCTTCCCGCACCAGACGCACGGCAGCCTTCCGGCAGAGGGCGGAGAGCTCCCGTTCCAAAATACGCACGCCGGATTCCTGGGTCCAGCCTGCGATGAGTTCCCGGATGGCAGCATCACCGATGCGCAGCTGACGGGCCTTCAGGCCATGCTTTTTCCGGGCCTTGGGCAGAAGATGATCTTTGGCGATATGCAGCTTCTCTTCATCGGTATAGCTGCTGAGTTCAATGACCTCCATACGGTCCAGCAAGGGTCTGGGAATGGTGGAGGTGGTATTGGCCGTAGTGATAAACAGCACATCGGAAAGGTCGAAGGGCACTTCCAGATAGTGATCCCGGAAGGCGTGATTCTGGGCGGAATCCAGGGCTTCCAGCAGGGCTGCGGAGGGGTCGCCGCGATAATCGCTGCCCAGCTTATCCACTTCGTCCAGCAGTACGACGGCATTGGAGCTGTCCGCCTGCCCCATTGCAGTCATAATGCGGCCGGGCATGGCACCCACATAGGTCTTGCGGTGGCCACGGATCTCCGCCTCGTCATGGACGCCGCCAAGACTGATGCGGGCAAGCTTGCGGTTCATCGCCCGGGCAATGGACATGCCGATGGAGGTCTTTCCGGTACCCGGAGGACCCACCAGACAGATGATACTGCCCTTGAGATCCGGTGCCAGTTCCTTCACGGCAACGTATTCCAGAATACGCTCCTTGACCTTCTCAAGACCGAAGTGGTCTTCGTCCAGGATCTGCTTCGTCTTCTCCACGCTGTATTCGTCTTCCGTCTTGCGGCCCCAGGGCAGAGCCAGCACGGTATCAAGATAA
The DNA here is from genome assembly GCA_045537855.1 of Oscillospiraceae bacterium. GTDB lineage: Bacteria > Bacillota > Clostridia > Oscillospirales > Oscillospiraceae > UBA1774. The sequence goes on along the minus strand of JAZSQG010000221.1, from coordinate 3,360 downwards.
GTACGCAGAACCGCAGCTTCGGAAGAACCGTAGCCCTGCTTGGCAAGGCGGCTCAGCTCCTTGGAGAGCTTTTCCTTCACTTCATCGGGCGCACTGAGCTCATTGATCTTCTGCCGGTACTCTTCCATTTCGGAAACACCGTCCAGCTCATCCTCCTGCCCCAGTTCCATCTGAATGGTCTTCATCTGTTCCCGGAGGATGCTTTCCCGGTGCGCCTGATGCAGACGCATCTGCGTCTTGCGCTGCAGCTGGGCTTCCACCGTCAGCACGTCGATCTCATGCTCCAGCATCTCGTTGAGCTTTTCCAGACGGCGAATTGGCAGCAGTTCTTCCAGGATCACCTGCTTCTTCTCATTGGGAAGACGGAGATTCTGGGCAAGATAGTCCGCCACATAGCCGGGGTCACGCTGGTCTTCGATGCCGGGGAGGAAATTGGGGGCGTTGCCGGGCAGAAGCTCGGACATGTGCCCCAGGAGGGCGCGTGTCCTGCGCAGCAGGGCTTCCGCCACCCGGGTGTCGCTGCCCTCATGCAGTTCGTCGATGAGACAGACTTCTACCTCCGTATAAGGGGCCTGGCCGATGAATTCCACCACGCCGCCGCGGCAGATACCCTCCGTCAGTACTCGCAGGCCACCGTTGGGCATGCGCAGGAGCTGACGAACGCTGGCAACAGTACCCATGGTATAGAGGTCGTCCCGCCCGGGTTCTTCCACATCAATGTCCTTCTGGGACACAAGGAAAATCCGGCGGTTGGTCTGCATGCAGGCTTCCAGAGCCGCCACAGACATGGGACGCTCAATGTCGAAATTCAGGATCATCTGGGGGAAGGCAGAGAGACCCCGCAGAGCGATCATGTACATTCTTTCGTTTCTCTCGTTCATATCCAATGACTGTACCTTTCCGCTTATAATGGGGTAAGGAAAACGGGAACGGCAAAGGACCGTTCCCGCATACTTTAACTGACGCTTTCGGCAGCCTTACGGATCAGCCGGGGGCTGGACGTACCGCGAACACAGTCGCCATCAATCTCAACGCCCGTAATGTCGCTTTCCGACGGGACCTGATACATGATCTCCGTCATCAGATTTTCCATAATACTGCGAAGACCGCGGGCACCAAGATCCATTTCAATGGCTTTGTCTGCAATGGCTTCCAGGGCATCATCCGTGAAGCCAAGCTCCACATTGTCCAGACGCAGGAGCGCCTGATACTGCCTGGTAAGGCTGTTCTTGGGCTGGGTCAGAATGCGGATCATGTCCTCCCGGGTCAGACTGTTCAGCGTGGTGATCACCGGCAGACGGCCCACCAGCTCGGGAATAAGACCGTATTTCAGGATATCGTGGGGCTGAATCTGATCCAGAAGCTCATTGAGCTTCATTTCACTCTTGCTGTGGATATCGGCGCCGAAGCCGATAGCAGTCTTTTTACGCAGGCGCTTTTCAATCACCTTTTCAATGCCGGAGAAAGCGCCGCCGCAGATAAAGAGGATGTTGGAGGTATCGATCTGAATAAACTCCTGGTGGGGATGCTTCCGCCCACCCTGGGGCGGAACATTGGCCACGGTCCCCTCCAGGATCTTCAGCAGCGCCTGCTGCACGCCTTCGCCGCTGACATCCCGGGTGATGGAGACATTCTCGCTCTTGCGGGAGATTTTATCCAGTTCGTCGATGTAGATGATGCCCCGCTGGGCAAGCTCCACATCGTAATCTGCCGCCTGCACAAGGCGCAGCAGAATGTTTTCCACGTCATCGCCCACATAGCCGGCTTCCGTCAGGGTGGTGGCGTCGGCAATGGCAAACGGCACCTCCAGCATCTTTGCAAGACTCTGGGCAAAGAGCGTCTTGCCGCTGCCGGTGGGACCGATGAGGAGAATGTTGCTCTTCTGAAGCTCCACATCCTCATTCACGCCGTAGAGAATGCGCTTATAGTGGTTATATACCGCAACACTCAGGGCAATCTTGGCAGCATCCTGGCCGATGATATACTGATCCAGAAACTCCTTGATCATCCGTGGCTTGGGCAGCTGCCCGTCCTCTGTCTGCAGACCTTCGGGCTTTTTACGGTAGTTAGGCAGGTCCAGTTCGTCCTGCATAATCTCCACACAAAGCGCGATGCATTCGTTGCAGATAAATGCGTTGCGGCCGGAAATCAGCCGCTCCACTTCATCCTGGGACTTGCCGCAGAACGAGCAGTGCGGACTGCGCTTTTCGTCAATTTTCATGTCTGGGCTCCGTTCCGACCCGGGCCCGGTTAATACTAACCGGGCCCGGATTGACCTTTACCGTTTATAGATGACCTTGTCGACGAGGCCGTAAGCCTTGGCTTCCTCGGCACTCATCCAGTTGTTGCGCTCGCAGTCGGCCAGAACCTGTTCATAGCTCTTGCCGGTATTCTTGGCGAGGGTCTCGGTGAGGACCCGCTTGATCTTAGCCATGTGAGCGGCTTCGATCTGAATGTCCGTCTCCTGACCCTTGGCGCTGCCAAGGACCTGATGGATCATAATCTCCGCGTTGGGCAGAGCGATCCGCTTGCCGGGGGCTCCGGAAGAAAGGAGGAAGGCACCCATGCTGGCCGCCATACCCACGCAAATGGTGGATACGTCGGGCTTGATGTACTGCATGGTGTCATAGATGGCAAGGCCGTCCGTAACGGAGCCGCCGGGGCTGTTGATATAAAGCTGAATGTCCTTGTCGGGGTCCTGTGCTTCCAGGAACAGGAGTTCCGCAACAATGACGCTGGCAGAAGCTTCGTTCACTTCGCCGTTGAGAAATACGATCCGGTCCGAAAGGAGCCGGGAATAAATGTCATAGGAACGCTCTCCGCGGGAGGTCTGTTCCACCACATACGGGATCAAAGTACTCATGCTTTTACTTCCTTTCCGTCGGCATCCGTGGCCGACTGTAAATGCACAATGCGCTGCACTGCGCCCACAGGCGCGGTACCTACGCCTTCTTCACGTTTGTGGATGATAACCCGCCTGAGAAGAAAGTATACCCTTCTTACTCAGCTTCCTTCGCTTCGGCTTCCGCCGCAGCCGTACCCTCGGCCTCGCTGACAGTTTCGGGAGCGGGTTCGGGCTCGGGCAGAGCCTCGGCATTGGCAATGATCAGGTCAGCAGCCTTCTTGTAAAGGATGCTCTCATCCATCATAGAGGTGTCCATAAAGCTCTTGACGGATTCCACGTCGACACCATACTGCTCGGCAACCTTGCCAAGCTCGCGCTCGCGGTCTTCTTCCTCGACCGTGATGCCTTCCAGTTCGGCGATCTTCGCAAGAGCCAGCTCCTGATAGATGGTCTTCTCGGCGCCGCTGCGCTGGCTCTTCACGAATTCTTCCACATTGGTTCCCATCCAGCCCAGG
>JAZSQG010000061.1:0-6483 GCA_045537855.1 Oscillospiraceae bacterium | reverse complement strand
GGAGCGGGAAGTGGGCAATGCCATCGGCCGGGAAGTGCTGGCCCATGGCGGCAACCTCTTCGCCGGCGTGTGCATCAACCTGCCCTACAACCCCGGCTGGGGCAGAAGTCAGGAAACCTACGGCGAGGACAGCTTCGCCATCGGCAAAATGGGCGCCGCCCTCACCACCGGCGTGCAGGAAGAAAACGTCATGGCCTGCGTGAAGCACTTTGCCTTCAACAGCATGGAAATCAGCCGCTTCAAGGTCAGCGTGGACTGCGACCGCCGTACGGAGCGGGAGGTGTTCCTGCCCCATTTCAAGGACTGCGTGGATGCGGGCGCCGCGGCCATCATGAGTGCCTACAACAAATATCAGGGCGTCTACTGCGGCCACCATGCCTACCTTCTGCGGAAGGTGCTGAAGGAAGAGTGGGAGTTTGACGGCTTCGTCATGAGCGACTTTATCCACGGCGTGCGCAATACCGTGGAGGCTGCCAACGGCGGTCAGGATATGGAGATGTGCTGGACCCATTACTTTGGGGAAAAGCTGGTGCAGGCCGTGCGGGACGGCAGCGTGCCGGAAGCGCGCATCGATGACAGCGTGACCCGTATCGTGCGTACCCTGCTGGCCTTCCAGGCCGCCCGGGCAGAGGGCGAACACTACGGCCCCGAGGTGCTGGGCTGCAAGGAACACACCGAGCTTGCCCTGCGGGCTGCCCGGGAGGGCATTACCCTGCTGAAAAACCGGGAGGGCCTCCTGCCCTTCGCGAAGGACGGCCTGAAAAAGCTGGCCGTGGTGGGAAAGCTGGCAAATAAGGACAACATCGGCGACTACGGCTCCTCCCGGGTCTACCCGGCCTATGTGGTCACCCCCCTGCAGGGCCTGGCCGCCATCGCCCCGGATACGGAGCTCCTGTACTGCGACGGCAGCGATCCGGAGCAGGCCCGAAATGCAGTGAAGAGCGCCGACGCGGTACTCTTCGTGCTGGGTCTGGATCACGATGACGAGGGCGAATATGTGGCGCCCCAGAGTGAAGACGAGATCAACAACTTCGAAGCCATGGGCGGCGACCGGAAGATTTCTCTGGGCCTCCATGAAGACGAACTGGAGCTCCTCCGGGTCCTGGCGCCCGAGAATCCCAACAGCGTGGTTGCCCTCATGGGCGGCAACACCCTCCTCTGCGGGGACTGGTTCGATACCGTGGGCGCCGTGCTCATGGCCTACTATCCCGGTCAGGAGGGCGGCACCGCTCTGGCGGAGATCCTCTTCGGCGACGTCAATCCCTCCGGCAAGCTGCCCTTCGTGCTGCCCCGCAGGGAGAGCGACCTGCCCGCGGTGGACTGGGACACGGAGAATCAGTGGTACGAAAGCTACCACGGTTACGCCCGGCTGGACAAGGCGGGGGTGGAGCCCCTGCGGCCCTACGGCTTCGGCCTGAGCTACACCGACTTCCGGCTGGAGGATGTTTCCTTCCGGCAGGAGGGGGATGCGGTGCTGGCCCGGGGAACGGTGGTCAATTGCGGCAGCCGCCCGGGTGCCACGGTGCTGCAGCTGTATGCCGGCTTCGGCGCTTCGAAGGAGGAGCGGCCCGTGAAGCTCCTGCGGGGCTTCCGGCGCACCGGGGAGCTTGCCCCCGGCCGGAGCGAGACGGTGGAGATCCGCTGCCCTCTGGAAAAGCTCCGCTTCTTTGACCCTGCAAAGGGCGGCTTCGAGCTGGAGCACATGGCCTATGACTTCTTCCTTGGCTTCTCCGCCGCGAAAGAAGATCTGACTGCCGGTCAGCTTGCCCTGTAACAGCTTCAGAGCACATCAAAGCACAGAAAAACACCCCCGGAATCCAGACTCTGGATTCCGGGGGTGTGGTGCTTGTCAAAAAACCATGATAAAGGCCTGCGCGACAGAGTAGCGGGGGATGTGGTGCTGGGGCCAAAGGCCCCTGGCAAAGGGCCCCCTGCACGTTTAATCTTTGGGTTTTTCAAACTTTTTTGGAAGTTTGAAAAACCTGTTTCAGCGTGTCGAAATACTTTTTCGACACGCTGAACACCCCCGGAATCCAGACTCTGGATTCCGGGGGTGTGGTGCTTGTTTGGGGTGCTGCTTACTTCAGCAGGATCTTGGAAGCGTTGTCGATCTCTTCCATGACGGCTTCGTACACACCGGGGTAGATGCTCTCGGCGCCGCCCATGGTGGTGCAGGGGATGAAGCCCTTGGGGCCGATCTCCTTGCAGATGTCGAAAACGTACTTGTGGATCTCTTCCTTGGACCAGTCTTCCTTGTCCACCTTGCCGTTGTCGATGCCGCCCATGAAGGTGAGCTTGCCGTCGTACTTCTTCACCAGGCCGGGGATGTCGTTGGTGCTCATGACGCCCTGCCACACGTCCATCTTCATATCCACCATGTAATCCACCAGCGTTTCGCCGTAGGAGTCGGAGTGGTGGATGATGCACTGGACGCCCTGATCCTTGAAGTAGCCGTAGACCTGCTGGTAGCAGGGGAGAATGAACTCTTCGAACATGTCGGGGCTCATGAAGGTGCTCTTCTGGCTGCCCCAGTCGTCATGATGGAAGATGGCGTCGGGCTTGAGGTACTTCATGATCTGCTCGGCATAGGCCAGCTCCCAGTCGGTGATCATCTTGTAAAGGTCGTGCATTTCGTCGGGATACTCGTACAGGGCCACCAGCGCATCGGAGATGGAGAGGAGATAATGGCTCTGCTCAAAGATACCGGGGGCCATGAAGGGGGCCACAAAGTATTCGTTGCGGTCAATGGCGTTGGCCATGTTCACGAAGGGCTCCCAGGCTTCCTCGGGGAAGAGGACGGTGGGAGGGGTGACGTAGTCGCGCCAGTGCTCGATGTCCTTGACAACGATATGCTCGGCGTCATGCACGGGGAACATGCCGGGCACGTTCTCGGGGAAGCTCATGGTGACACCCCAGCTGTTGACGGTGTTGGGGCCGCCCTTGGTGGGGAAGTTGCCGGCCATCATAACGGGCGTGTAAGCCAGCTGGACGGCTTCGTAGCTGTTGCAGAAACGGTCGGGGTTGCCCTTGGAACCCTTCATGACCTCGATCATGTTTTGCTTCTTGGTAAGCATCAAATCTTCCTCCTGTATGTGAAATAATGGTATTCACGGCTTTTCAGGCATTGTATCACAGTCTGCGTATAATATCCACACTTTTTTACAGCCCGAAGGGTTCCGGGGGACTTTGCGAAAATGGCGGATAATGCTTGCTTGTTCAGGAAAAATACTTTATAATGGAGAAAAGAAAATGTCCGGGCCGAAGCCCGGAAAAATACAAGGAAGAGGAGCGTACCGCTATGAAGCCGATGGAACTTACCAAAGCAAATTTTCTGAATGAGATCGCCTCCGGGCTCACCGTGGTGGATTTCTGGGCCAGCTGGTGCGGCCCCTGCCGTATGATGGCCCCCATTCTGGAAGAGGTGGCTGCAGAGTACGGCGATGTGAAGTTCGGCAAAGTGAACGTGGACGAGGAGCCTGCCCTGGCCAATGAGTTCCGGGTGGACGCCATCCCCACGCTGTATTTCTTCAAGGATGGCAAGGTGGCCGGCAAGAACGTGGGTCTTACCCAGAAGGCTGCCTTGAAGGCCATGATCGAGGAACTGAAATAAGATGGCTATCCGACTCAACAGCGATAAGGAGATCGTGGAGGTCGTCAGGCAGGGACTGAAGGACACGGGGGGCTACTGTCCCTGCCGCCGGGAGCGGACGGAGGATACCAAGTGCATGTGCAAGGAGTTCCGTGACCAGATCGCCGACCCGGATTTTGAGGGCTTCTGCCACTGTCTGCTTTATTACAAGGAAAAGTAAGCATTCCCGCGTAAAGGGATTTGCCGGGCGGGGGGCACATCTGCCCCCTGTCCGATTCTGTGTGTGAAAAGAGGTGCATCGCCGTGGCTCGTTCAGCCCTGGCGAGAATCGGCCTTGCGGTGCTGGCCGCGGCAGCCCTGGCAGTCGTGCTGGTGCTGGGCTATGTGGCGTACTTATTTGCTGCCGACCACCGGGTGGAGGATATGCTTCCGCTGGAGGTGCGGGGAAACGCCTCCGCCGTGGCGGAGACCGGCGTCCGCTACCGGGCCATGTCCTACAACATCGGCTTCGGCGCCTATGAGCCGGATTTCAGCTTTTTTATGGATGGCGGGAAATATGGCCGGGCCTTTTCCAGAGAGCGTGTGGAAGTGAACACCGCAGCCATGGCAGAACTTGCCGCTGCCCGGGAGCATGATATCTACTTCTTCCAGGAGGTAGACCGGGACGGGGTGCGCAGCTATCATGTGGACCAGTCTGCCGTGCTGACGGAGGCAATGTCGGGCTGCAGCAGTGTCTGGGCGGAAAACTGGGACAGCCCCTATTTCATCGTCCCCTTCCGCCAGCCTCACGGCAGTAACCTCACCGGACTTCTGCAGTTCAGCTCCTTCCGGGTGGAGGATGCCCTCCGCCGCAGCCTGCCCCGGGAGACGGGGGTCATGCGCATTGTGGATATGGACCGCTGCTACAGCGTTTCCCGGGTGCCGGTGGAAAACGGCCGGGAACTGGTGCTGTATAACTGCCACCTCTCTGCCTATACCAGCGACGGGAGCATTGCCATCTCCCAGCTGAAGATGCTGCTGGAGGATATGGCTGCGGAATACCGGGCGGGGAATTACGCCCTCTGCGGCGGTGACTTCAACATCGACCTGCTGGGGGATTCCTCACAGTATTTCGCTGTCAGCGGTGCGGACTACAGCTGGAACCGCCCCTTCCCGAAGGAGTTGCTGGAGGGTACGGGTATCTGCCTTGCGGCACCGCTGGACGAAGCGGCACCGGTGCCTACCTGCCGGGGGACGGATACGCCCATTGAGCCGGGCATGTTTGTCACGGTGCTGGACGGCTTCCTGGTGAGTGAAAACATCACGGTGGAATCCTCACTGACGCTGGATACGGGCTTTGCCTATTCCGACCATAACCCCGTGGAGCTTACCTTCCGCCTGGAGGACTGAATTTACATCAAGAAGTAAAAAGCTGCCGCAGCGTTCTGCTGCGGCAGCTTTTTGCTTGATGGGAGTTTTCAGCGGATGCGGGGCAGGCTGCCTGCCGCACCTTCCAGACCCAGGGCGATGTCCCCGCCCTCACCGGCGGCGGTGGAGGGGGCGATCTCAAACACGTTGTCCACCACGGTGTAGTCGGAGTAGCCCAGGCGGGCCAGAGGCCGGATGCGCAGAATGTCCAGCTTTCCGTCGGGGGTGATGAATTCATCCTTGATGTGGATGCCCACCACACGGCCGATGATCACATCCACGGTGCCGCTGCGGCCGTTGCCGGGCAGGCGCAGGGTCTGCACATAGCGGCACTCCAGCTGCACGGGAGAGGCGGCCACCCGCCAGGGCTTTACCAGCACGCTGGGGGCCTTCTCCAGGCCGGCGAACTCGAATTCATCCACATCCGGGGGGAATTCCGCCGCCGTCATGTTCATGGCTTCCCGCAGGTCATAGGTCACCATATTGTGGACAAATTCACCGGTCTGCTCGATGTTGTCGGTGGTGTCCTTGCGCTGCTGCAGATGCCCCTGGTTGATGGACACGGCCACATAGGGCGGGTCAAAGGTGAGGTTGGTGAACTGGCTGTAGGGAGCCAGGTTGGGGACCCCTTCCGGACTCAGGGTGGAGAGCCAGCCGATGGCTCTGGGCACCACGACGGATTTGAAGGGCGGGCGGGCCAGACCGTGGTCATTCTTGTCGGTTTCGAAAAACATGCTTGTTCCTCCTTCTGGCATTTGATTTTCTGTCTTTAGACTCAGTATAGCACATTCCCGGCTCCGGGGCAAATAAAAGGATTCCGGCGGAAAAATGCTGCATAACGCACAGAAGGGGATTCAAAAAAGGAAAGACAGTCCGTGAAAGTGAACAATTTCCTTGACTTGGGGCGGCGCTTTTCGTATACTGTACGCATCAGCTTTATGTGCTCCGCAAGGGGGCACGATTTGAACATTCAGAAAGGAAATCGAAACATGAAAGATTTTGCTGGCAAGATCGTATTCGTGACCGGCGGCGCTTCCGGCGCCGGCCTGGGTCAGGCCAAGGTCTTCGGCCGTGAAGGCATGAAGGTCGCCATCGCCGACGTGCGTCAGGAAGCTCTGGACAATGCTGTTCAGGAACTGATCGCTTTCGGCATCAAGAAGGAAGACATCCTTGCGCTGAAGGTCGACCTGACCAACCGCGAGGAGTACACCGCCGCTGCCGACAAGGTGGAAGAAGTTTTCGGCGGCCCCCCCCACCTGCTCATCCAGACCGCGGGCGGCGACACCCTCGGCCCCGGGGAAGCCTCCACTTTTGACGACTTTGACTGGGTCATGGGCGTCTGCCTCGACCACGTGGTCAACGGCCTGCTGATCTTCGTTCCCAGAATGATCAAGGCTTATGCCCACAAGACCGAGTTCCATGTTGCCACCACCTCCTCCATGGGCGGCTTCATGGCCGGCTCCGGCACTGGCCCCTACAGCGCTGCC
>JAZSQG010000175.1:0-4821 GCA_045537855.1 Oscillospiraceae bacterium | reverse complement strand
ACCCATGCCGGCGTCACCGCCGGCGGCGGCCCAACCCACAACTGCATTGCCGGCCTTGCCCTGTACCGGGCCATCCCCAACCTGACGGTGGTGGTCCCCGCCGACGCCAATCAGTGCTGCAAGGCCATCCGCCAGTCCCTCACCTACGAAGGACCCATGGTCATCCGCATCGACCGGGCCGGTATGCCCGCCGTCTATGCCGATAACGACTATCCCTTCGAGTTCGGAAAGGCCATTCAGGTACTGGAAGGCACGGATGTGACCATCATTTCCTCCGGCAGCCCTGTGTACTGGTCCATGATGGCGGCAAAACTCCTGCAGGAACAGCACGGCATCTCCGTGCAGCTCATCGACATGCATACCATCAAGCCTCTGGATACGGAAACCATCCTCCGCTGCGCCGAAGAGACCGACACCATCGTCACGGTGGAAGAGCACTCCATCAACGGCGGTCTGGGCAGCGCGGTGGCCGAGTGCCTGATGGAAGCCGGCTTCAGCGGCCGCTTCAAGCGCATCGGTCTGCCCGATGAATTCGCCGTTCTGGGCGATACGGATGATGTCTATGCCTATTACGGACTGAATCCCGAAGGCATCGCCGGCACCATTTTCGACCTTTTCTCCAAGTAATGCACACAAAACTCCCTGCCGAATACGCACTCGGCAGGGAGTTTTTCAGTTCATCGTATCAGTTCACCGAAGCAGGCTCATCTATGTAAGTTTCTTCCTTTGTCCCCAGCATGCCCTGCAGTACCTGCGGCAGCACCCGGTCCAGGGTGTATTTTTCCACTTTCTTTTTTCCCTTTTCCCCCATGATGCGGCGGAGCTCTCCGTCCTTCATCAGCAGGCGGATACAGTCGCAGAAAGCGAAATCGTCGTTATACTCGTAAAGGAAACCCTCTGCCCCATTAGAAATCAGGTCCGTGTGCCCCTTGATCCGGGTAGCCACCACGGGCCGGGAGGCATACATGGCCTCCATTACATTGAAGGGCAGTCCTTCGATGCGGCTGGCGGATACGCAGATGTCCGCCGCAGCATACCAGAGGCTCAGGTCCTGCACATAGCCGGGCATCAGCACCCGCTCCACAACACCGCAGCGCACAGCCAGCTTCCGGCAGGCTTCCGCTTCGCTCCCCCGACCGGGCAGCACCAAGGTCACTTCCTCAGGCAGCTGTTTGAGGGCTTTTATAAGAAATGTCTGATTCTTCCGTCCTGAGAATTCCGCCGGGTACAGGAGCAGAAAGCGCTCTTCCGGAATTTCCAGCCTGTCTCGCGCTTCCTCGCGGGAGGGAAAATCAAAGCGTGCAAAATCTGCGCCGATCCCATCCACCGGCAGGACCCGTGATGCCAGCCGGTGCCGCGTTGCGATCTCATAATCACAGGCGTTCATGGTCAGCACCGTATCCGTCACCCCGGCGGTGAGCTTTTCCGCAGTCAGCATCAGCATGCGGCGGGGGAAAAAGGTCTTTTCGTCAAACAGATAGCCGTGGACCGTGTTCACCACGCGGGTACTGCCCTTTTCCGCAAGGCACAGGGCAAGGCGCACAAAGAAGGCTGCCAGCGAAGTGTGCACGCAGATAAGATCAAACTTTTCCCGCTTCAGCACCCTGGAAAGGCGCAGCGCCGTGCGAAAGTTTTCCGGCGACCACAGCCGCTTTTTCAGCGGATAATCCAGCGCCCGGTACACACCGGGAAGCTCCGCTTTTCCTGCACAGAACGTCCACACTTCCCAGCCCGCATCCGCCAGTGCGGCGATGTAGGGCCGGTGAAAATGCTCCAGATGACCGGCGCCCGACGCAGCATACAGCACCTTTTTCACAGCTTCACCACCTTCCCAGCTATCTTAGCACACTCTGCCGAAAAAGGGAACTCACTGTTTTATTTTCCGTTTTTGCCGAGAAAATGAGGGGTTTACATCCGCTCCCGATATGATATACTAAAGTTTAAAATAGATGATATGTTGTGGGAGTATCCATTGAATAAAGAGAACCTGAAATACCTGAACATCGCCAACGTCGCTTCGGATGCGCTGCTGGTGCTCGTCGCCATGCTCCTTTCCTATTTTCTGCGCTTCGTGGTGTTTGACGGCACGGAAGCCATGTCCCTGGGCTTCTACGTCCTTTCCGCCCTGGGCATCAGCCTGCTGTATATGCTACTCTTTGCCCTGCTGGGGCTTTATGAATCCCAGCGCAGCGCGAACCTTTTGAAGCTGGTTCAAACGGTTTTGCTTATCAGCCTCTTCTGCACGGCGGTGCTGGCCACCGTCTTTTTCACCTCCCGGAAAATCAATGTTTCCCGCTGGCTGCTGCTCCTGTTCTTCTTCTGGAGCAGTCTGCTTCTCTCCGCCAAGCGCCTTGCCATGTACAAGCTCCTGCGCCGGGCCCGCGCCCGGGGCTACAACGCCAAGTATGTGCTTCTCGCCGGCAGCGGCGACAATGCCCGGGAATACCTGGAGGCGGTGAAGCAGAATCCCTGGCTGGGCTACAATGTGCTGGGCAGCGTGGGCTGCAAAAGCGTCACGGAGGAACTGTTCCACCTGGGCGACTTTGACGAGCTGGAGCATATTCTGCTGCTCACCCGGGCAGATGAGTTGGTGGCAGCTCTGGACATTGACGAATTTTCCGCCATGCCCGCCGTGGTGGCGGCCTGCGAAAAGTACGGCATTAAGTTTTCCCTGATCCCCTATTTTTCCTCCTATATCGTGGCGCATCCCCATATTGACGAGGTAGGCAGCGTGCCCCTCATCAACCTCCGGCGCGTACCTCTGGATAATATCGTCAACGCCGCCGTCAAGCGCTGCTTTGATATCGTCTGCGCCCTGCTGCTGATCCTTCTCACCTCTCCCCTGATGCTGACTGCCGCCATCGGCACCCGCATCACCCTGGGCAATCCCGTCCTCTTCCGCCAGACCCGGGTAGGCTACCGCAGGCAGAATTTCACCATGCTGAAATTCCGCTCCATGCGGGACGCTGCGCCGGGGGACAGCAGCGGCTGGTCCAGCTATCAGAAAAGCCGGGTGACCCCCTTCGGCCGTTTCCTGCGCAAGTCCTCCATCGATGAGCTGCCCCAGCTGTTCAACGTCCTGCGGGGCGACATGAGCCTCATCGGTCCTCGGCCGGAACTGCCCAAATATGTGGAACTGTTCCGGGAAAAGATCCCTCTGTACATGGTCAAGCACCAGGTGCGCCCGGGCATGACAGGCTGGGCACAGGTAAACGGCTTCCGGGGCGACACCTCTCTGGAAGATCGCATTCACTGTGACATCTATTATATCGAAAACTGGACCTTCCTGCTGGATCTCAAGATCCTCTTCATGACCCCATTCCACTTTACCGAAAACGGAGATCATGCCAAAGATGAGCAAGAACAGACCAAGCGAAAAGAACCCGCCAAAGCAGATGACAGCCTCCGCCGGAAACGGGCGGCAGCCCAAGGCGGCAGCCAACAGCGGAAAAAGCGGAACAAAAGAAAAAAGCGCGAAAAAAACGGTAAGCACAAAAAACACAGATAAGCAGACTCGCGCCCGGCTCAGCCCGAGCCCCCGGAACCGCGACATCTTCGTGCTTCTCGTGGCCCTGGTGCTTGCACTTCTGTATATGCGACTCTTTGTCACCGACACCAAGTGGCCGGTGGTCATTGGCTGCGCCCTCTCCGCCCTGCTCCTGCTCTTTGGCTTTCGGAAAGCCCGGGCAGCAGGCCGCGTCAGCATGCCCGTCCTCGCCTTTGCCCTGTGGATGATCATTCTGGGTCTGGGCGTCATCTGGGCAAGCTCCGGCAAATTCTTCCTGAAGGAATATGCCAAGCTGCTCATCGCCCTACCGGTTTATCTCGTGATACTCCTGTTTGTGAAAAAGGCCCCCGCCGCAGTACGGCGGGTCCCGCTGCTCCTCAGCTGCGCGGGCGCACTCTATGCCCTCCTCAGCGTGGATATGGCAACCCTGAAGCTTTCGGAAGGCATCCTCCTCTTTATTATCCCGGACCTCAAGCTGGTGAATACCGCCTTTGAGTCCGGCACCCGCCTCACCGGCATTTTCGGCAATGCCAATATTCTGGCCGGCATACTGGGCATCTGTATCTTCCTGAGCCTTTATCTGGTGGAAAGCGCGGAGACAAAGGGTCAGCGTCTCTTCGGCAGTATCCTCCTCAGCCTGCAGGCTTTCACCTTCCTGCTGAACTTCAGTCTGGGTGCCAGCGCCTTTTTCCTGCTCAGCGCCATCGTTTATCTGATTTTTGCCGGAGAAAAGCGCAACAGTCTCCTGTTTCGCATGCTGCAGACGGCAATTCCCACTGTGGTTTTCGTATTCATTGCCTTCCCCTGTTTTAATCCCGCAGGAGAGAAGCTGGCGGTGCCACTGCTGGCGGATCTGCTCTGCGCCGCCGCAGTCACCGCACTGGAATGTTTCGTCTGTCCCCGCATTCTTTCTTTCCTTGAACAGCACAAGAAGCTCAGCTCCATGCTGCCCTGCATCGTTTTTGTTCTCATCGGCTGCTATGCCCTCTGCGCCCTGCTGATCACCGGCCCCGCCGACCTTCCTGCCCGCACCAGCATCCTGCGCAGCGTGTACCCGGAGGCGGGCAGCTATCGCTTGGAAGCGGACTACAGCGGAAATCTCTTTGCCAACATTGTCGCCCAGAACGAGCGTGATGTGGTGGTACACACGGAGACCCGCCTGTATAACGGACGGCTCCGAAATGTTGAATTCACTGTGCCGGAAAACAGCATCGTGGTGCATATCACCCTGCGCACCACGAACGGCAGCTACATTCGTTCCGCACGCCTCGTTTCCGAAAACGGTGAAGTGCTGCCTCTGAAGCTGGACTATC
>JAZSQG010000189.1:0-7048 GCA_045537855.1 Oscillospiraceae bacterium | reverse complement strand
ATGTGCGAGGTGCATCCCCTATGAACATTCTCCTGTTTTCCGATTCCCACGGCGATACCGATCCCATGCTGCGGCTCATAAGGCTCCACAAGCCCGATACGGTCCTGCATCTGGGGGACCATGACCGGGACCTGCGGGCCCTGCAGGAACAGTTCCCCGACCTGCGCTGTCTGGGCGTGCGGGGCAACTGCGACGGCCCCGGAAGCCCGGAGCAGCTGCTGCTGGAGGAAGCGGGCGTGCGCATGCTCCTCACCCACGGACACCGGCAGCAGGTGAAAATGAGCCTGCTGCGGCTGATGTACCTGGGGCTGGAAGAGGGGGTGCAGCTCTGCCTTTTCGGCCACACCCACCGGCCCCATCTGGAGGAAGTACAGGGCCTCTGTCTTCTGAACCCCGGGGCGGTGGCCGCGGGAAGCTATGCCCTGCTGACCCTGGAAAACGGCAGTTTCCGGGCCGTCCACCACCGGGTCTGAGGAGGGCTGGATATGGAAATCCGCCATGTGCGCACGGAGGACCGGGAATTCTGGTTCCGGCTGGACCGGCACCTCAGCCAGGATGAATTTGCCCGCAAGGTGCGGGACCGCATGGGCTATGTCCTTCTGCTGGAGGGGCAGTGCGCGGGCATTCTGCGCTACAGCCTCTTCTGGGACAATATCCCCTTCTGCAACCTCCTGTACATCGACCCCGCCTTTCAGCGCCGGGGCCTGGGCCGGGCCCTGATGGCCCATTGGGAGGCGGAAATGGCCGCTGCGGGCTACGCCCTGGTGATGACCTCCACGCTCTCCAATGAGGAAGCCCAGCATTTTTACCGGAAGCTGGGCTATGGGGACGCCGGGGGCCTCCTGCTGCCCGGGGAAGCCCTGGAACTGCTCTTTACCAAAGCTCCGGACAGGTAAATAACACGCGCCCCGCAGAGCATGCTCTGCGGGGCGCGTTTCACAGTTACATGTATCAGAAATCTTCGGGGACGCCGGGATCCCCTTCCGCTTCCTCCGGCAGGAAGGCTTCCGGCTCAAAGTCCTGCACCGGGCTGCCGATGCCCTTCTGGGCGTTCCACTGCTCCCGGGTGATGAGCACCGCCCGGGGCTTGCTGCCCTCAAAGGGGCCCACGATGCCCCGCTCCTCCATCTGGTCCACGATGCGGGCGGCCCGGGAATAACCCAGCTTCAGCCGCCGCTGGAGCATGGAGACGCTGGCCTGCTTGGAATCCAGCACCGCCTCCACGGCGTCGTCAAACATGTCGTCCAGCCCGCTGTCCTCGGCGGCTTCCTCGGCCTGGGCAGCAGCAGAGGAAGCGGACTTGTCCTTCCCCTTGTCCTTTTCCATGCCCCGCTCGATCTCGTCCTCCACTTCCCGGGCGTAGCTGGCAAGGCCCTGCTCCTTGACGAAGTTGATGACCTCTTCCCGCTCGGCGTCGGTGACGAAGGTGCCCTGCACCCGCAGGTTCTTGGTGGCGCCGCCGCCGGAGAAGAGCATGTCGCCCTTACCCACCAGCTTTTCCGCGCCGGTGGCGTCCAGAATGATGCGGGAGTTCAGGGCGCTGTCCACGGAGAAGGCGATACGGGAGGGGATATTGGCCTTCATCAGGCCGGTGATCACGTCCGCGGAGGGACGCTGGGTGGCGATGACCAGGTGGATGCCCGCAGCACGGCCCATCTGGGCAATGCGGCAGATGCTTTCCTCCACGTCCTTGGCGGCCACCAGCATCAGGTCGGCCAGCTCGTCGATGAGGATGACCAGCCGGGGCATCTTCTGGCAGCCCTCGGTCCGTTCCGCATAGCGGTTGTAGGTGGTCAGGTCCCGCATGCCGCTGTCGGCAATGAGGCGGTAGCGCTTGAGCATCTCCATCACAGCCCACTGGAGGGCGCCCGCCGCCTTCTTGGGGTCGGTGACCACGGGAATGAGGAGATGGGGGATGCCGTTGTAGATGCCCAGCTCGATCATCTTGGGGTCCACCATAATGAGGCGCACTTCCTCGGGACTGGACTTGTACAGCAGCGAGAGGATGAGGGAGTTCATGCACACCGACTTACCCGAGCCGGTGGTACCGGCAATGAGCAGGTGGGTGAGCTTGTCGATATCCCCCACGATAGGGGTACCGCCGATGTCCTTGCCCACGGCAAAGACCAGCGGAGAAGTCTTCTCCCGGAAGGCGGGGGTATCCAAAATAT
Organism: Oscillospiraceae bacterium; assembly: GCA_045537855.1. Classification (GTDB taxonomy): domain Bacteria; phylum Bacillota; class Clostridia; order Oscillospirales; family Oscillospiraceae; genus UBA1774. Next base: position 4,877 of record JAZSQG010000189.1, on the reverse strand, counting down.
CCCGGAGGTAGACGGTGGTGGTGCTCTTGTTGGGCACCTCCACGCCCACGATGGAGACCTTGTCCGGCACGGGGGCGATACGCACGCCCACCACGCCCAGGGCAAGGGCAATATCGTCCGCCAGATTGGTGAGGCGGCTCAGGCGCACGCCCTGCTCCAGCTCGATCTCATAGCGGGTGACCGTGGGGCCCCGGGTCACATCCCGGATGGTGGCCGGGATACCGAAGCTCTTGATGGTGGCGCTGGGGCGCCGGGCATTGGTGGCGGGCTCCTCCCTGCCCTCGTCCCCGGAGGAGCCGGAGCCGCTGGCCAGCAGGCTCAGGGGCGGATGGATATACTGCACCGGGGCAGCCTGGGCCTGATCGGCCAGGGATTCCTCGATATTGGCCACCATCTCCGCCTTGGCCTTGATGGTCTCCGCCTTTTCCACGGCCCGGTTAAGCTTTTCTTCCGCCAGGGCGGCGGCAGCTTCCTCCGCCGTAACGGTGCTGCCCTCCCGCAGAGGGGCGGAGGGCCGGGCGGCAGGGGCTTCGGGCATGTCCGCGGCCCTGGGCGTTTCCATGGGTCGGGGCGCTTCCGCCACGATGGGGGCTTCAGGCTGCTTCAGGCTTTCCTCCAGAAGGCTCTCCGCCACCACGGCGGCGATCTCCTCCTCGGTGCCCATGGGGACGGCGGCAGGCCCCGTCTCCTGCCCGCTGCCGGCAGGATAAATGGCAGTCTGGGTGGGGCGGATGGCGGTCTCCACCGGGCGGATCTCCCGGGAACTTACGGCGCTGCTGCGCACCCGCTCGGGCTTCGGTTCAGGCTTCGGCTCCGACTTGGGGGCGCTTCCGCCCAGCCTGTCTTTCGTGAGGATCTCCGCCAGCCAGTCCTTTTCGCTGGGCTTGCTCTCGGTCCTGCTCTCGGCTGCGCCTGCCGCCGGGGCAGCCGCAGCGGCGGGCTTTTTCCCGCTTTCGGAACGGGCAGTCCGGGGCGCGTCAAAGTATTCCCCTTCCGCAGCGGGGCGGTGGGGGCCTTCGTCCATGGGGACGTCGATCACGGATTTTTTCTTCGTCTTTTTAACAGGCTCGCTGAACACAGGATGCTGGGGCATCTGCTCCGGCTGGGGCTGGGGAGAAGCAGCCATGATGCGCTCCGCTTCCTGAAAGGTCTGCTCCCGGGCGGCAGCGATGCGCTCCATGGCCAGTTCCCGCTCGGCGGCCTGGACCCGGGCCCATTCTTCCTTCCGGCGGTCCTGCTTCTCTTTGGAGCGCTCCACCACCGTGGCAAGGGTGATATCCAGCGCCCCCAGCACCAGGAAGAGGGCGGCCAGTGCCAGCAGGATGCCCGCGCCCACCCGGTTGAAGAGCTGCTCAAAGAGTTCGGCCAGAAAGCCGCCCAGCACGCCGCCGCTGCCGGCAGCGCCCTGCAGGACGCCCGCGTCATAGAGTTCACCCGGAAGCTTCCAGGTCCAGGCAAACTCGGTGCTGCAGCCGAAGAGGTGGATGAGGGCGCCCAGCACCACGGTCATCAGCAGGGTGCAGAAGATGCGGCTGCTGACGGGCTTCGTGCGGACGCTGGCCAGATACAACGCGCAGAGGGCCAGGGCGGCGGGCAGGAAGAAGAAGCCCTTGCCGATGAGGCCCTGCATGAAGCTGCGGAAGAAGGAGATGAACCAGCCCTTCTCCGTGAAGCAGCCGATGAGGGAAAAGAGCGCCAGGGCCAGACAGAGGAAAATTTTCATGCTGCGCAGGCGCAGGGGGTCGCCCACGGGCTGCTGCACTTCCTGCTTCCCTTTGGTGCTGCGGGAAGTCTGCGCGCTCTGGCTGCTTTTCCCCGTGCTTTTCTTCTTCGTGTCGGCGGCAGAAGCCGTCTTTTTGCTGCCGGAGGCAGCGCTGCTCTTTTTTGCGGCAGTCTGGCTGCCGGATGCGGTCTTTTTCGTTGCGGAAGTACCGGGTTTCTTCCCGGTGGAGGATGTACTTGCCAAAGGATTTCACCTCTCAAAACAGGATCGTTGCCAGCACCGTGAGCGCTCCCACGGCCCAGCAGTAGTAAGCAAAGCGGCCGAACCTGCCCCTGTCGGACAGGATACGCACCACACGGATGGCAAAATAGCCGGAAACGGCGGCCACCGCCATGCCCACCAGATAGGCGGGAAGCATCCCGGGATCGATGCCCAGGCGGAGGGCTTCGCCCACCTTCAGGATGTTGGCACCCAGAATGGCGGGGATCGACAGGAGGAAGGACACCTTCACCGCAAACTTCCGGTCAAAGCCCCGGAAGAGTCCCGCCGTGATGGTGCTGCCGCTGCGGGAGATGCCGGGGAGAATGGCCACCAGCTGCATCAGACCCACCAGCAGCGCGTCCTTCACCGTGGCGTTGCGCTCATTCTTATGGCCGGTAATCAAGCGGTCACTCACATAGAGGATGCAGCCGGTACACAGCAGGGCGATGCCCACGAAGAGGGTGCTGCTGCCGAGCCTTCCCACCACATCGTCCAGCACCACGGCCAGCGCCAGAGGCAGGGTCGCCACCACCGCCAGCAGGATGAGCCGCCGCACCACGAGGTTTTTCTTCTCCGCAGCCTTTTTATCAAAGAGGCTGCGAAGCATGCACCACAGCTCCGCTACGATGTCCCGCACGTCTGCCCAATAGACTACCACCACGGGGATCAGCGTGGCAAAATGGAGCAGCACTTCAAAGAGCATCTGGCTTTCTTCCACGTTTTCCATCCCGAAAAAGCTCTGAAAAATAGCCAGATGGCCGGAACTGGAAACCGGCAGAAACTCCGTCAGCCCCTGGATGAGACCCAGAAGCGCGCTGAACCACAGAGACATGTCCCCTCTCCTCCTTTTTAGACAAACTGCGTATATCCGGCTCCAAACAGCCCCTGGCGGGGCAAAGACCCCGCCTGCTGCCGGAAGCATCCTATTCGCGTAAAAGAAATTTTATCACAGTTTCAAAACCTTGACAAGGGGATTTCCGGGCCTTCCCTTTTGCCCGCAGGCTTGTCCCCTGAGCAAAAAGAACGGAACCCCCAAGCGCCGCTGCTACGCAAAACTGCGATTTGCGCCATACATGGGAGTTCCGCAGGATGAGCATACATCGGCCCGGGACCTTTGTCAATGGATGGAACGGACAAATTGCCGCGGGGGTTTTGTCAGAGACGATGCCCGCAGGGCAGGTGAAAGAAGGGAAAGCCGCTGCGCGTTCCCCCGCAAAGCCGCCTCATGTCAGCCTCCTTCCGCGATGCGGCCGTGGAGGTAGCCCAGGGCGTCTTTCAGGCCGCCGGTACAGTCGATGAGCCCCAGCTCCACCGCCTCCGCCCCACCGATGACGCTGCCCACATCCGTGGCCAGCTCCCCGGTGCGGAGCATGCAGTCCAGCAGCGTTTCCCGGGAGATGCGGCTGTTGTCGGTAATAAAGCGGACAATGCGCTCCTGCACCTTTTCAAAATAGCTGTAGGTCTGCTGCACGCCGATGACCACCCCCGCCATGCGCACGGGATGGAGGGTCATGGCCGCACTGGGGGCAATGAAGCTGCGGTCCGCCGCCACAGCCAGGGGCACGCCGATGGAGTGACCGCCCCCCAGCACCAGCGAGGCAGTGGGCTTATTCATCCCCGCAATAAGCTCGGCGATGGCGAGCCCCGCCTCGATATCGCCTCCCACGGTGTTCAGCAAAATCAGCAGGCCCCGGATCTCCGGGCTCTCCTCCACCGCCGCCAGCAGGGGCAGCACATGCTCATACTTGGTACTTTTCACCCCGGCGGGCAGCAGAGTGTGCCCCTCGATCTGCCCCACCACGGTCAGGCAGTGGATCACGCCCAGACTGCCTCCGGCCTCGCTGGAGCCGAATTCCCGGATTTCTCCCCCCTGAGGCTGTCCTGCCCTCTCAGCGGGCGTTTCCTCCTGCCCGGTGCCGATCTCAAAATACTGGCGCATCCCGTATCCCCTCCGAAAAACAGATCAAGCTGCGGACAGGGACAGGCACAGTGTGCCGGTCCCCCCGCAGCTTCCAGTTTTTCCCCGGAGGGTAAAATTATGCGCTCAGGACTGGTAGAGGGCTTTCATGGCCCGGTAGGTCATGTACAGATCCGCCTTGCTGATGACTTCGAAGGGCGCGTGCATGCTCAGCACGGGCACCCCGGCATCGATGGTGTCGATATCCCGCTGGGCGGTGATGCTGGCCACGGTACCGCCGCCGCCCTGATCCACCTTGCCCAGCTCGCCCATCTGCCAGGCGATGCCTTCCCCGTCCAGCATTCTGCGGACGCGGCCCACCACCTCGGCGCTGGCGTCGTTGGAGCCGGACTTGCCCCGGGCGCCGGTGAACTTCATGATGCCCACGCCGTAGTTCAGGCGGGCATTGTTGCGCCGGTCGCTGACCTCGGGATAGAGGGGGTCAAAGGCGTTGCACACGTCGGCGGAGAGGCAGAAGGAGTTGGCAAAGCAGGTGTAGAGATTCACGCCCTGCATGCGGCAGAGGCTTTCCATGAAGCGGTCAAAGGCCTGGCTCACCATGCCGCTGACGCCCTGGGAGCCCACCTCTTCCTTGTCCGCCAGCAGGCAGACAGCGGTCTTTTCCGGCTCTTCCATGTCCAGAATGGCCATGACCTCGGCATAGACGCAGACCCGGTCATCGTGGCCGTAGCCGCCGATGAGGCTGCGGTCCAGCCCCACGTCGCAGACATCGTCTGCGGGAACGGCGCTGAGCTCGGCAGAGAGGAAGTCGGCCTCCACGATGCCGTACTTCTCGTTGAGCAGCTTCATGACGCTGAGCTTCACCCGGTCGCTGCCCTCCTCCGCATCCGGGCGGGTACCCAGCAGGATGCTCAGGTTTTCACCGGCCACGAAGTCGCCGGCGTTCTTCTTCATCTGATCCCCCGCCAGATGGGG
>JAZSQG010000355.1:0-8181 GCA_045537855.1 Oscillospiraceae bacterium | reverse complement strand
GGGCCTTCGTAGGTCAGAGACTGGCGGATGGCCTTGCAGCACTGATTGGCGTCGGCAGGGACCACCACCGTCAGGTTGGGGATGGCCCGGTACAGGGCAAGGTCGGCAATGCAGTTGTGGGTTGGGCCGCCGCCGGCGGTGACGCCGGCATGGGTACCGATGAGGCGCACGTTCACATCGTTATAGGCGATGTCCGTGTGGATCTGATCGGCGCTGCGCAGGCTCAGGAAGGGGCCCATGACCTGGGCATACACCACTTCGCCGCTGAGCGCCATGCCGCAGCTGGCACCCACCTGGTTCGGTTCGGCGATGCCGAAGTTGAAGCAGCGCTCGGGGTATTTGGCCACCAGCTTGCCCGCAGAGGAAGAGGGGGCCACGTTATCGGAATATGTGAAGATAAAATCTTTGCCTTCATCGGCCATGCGCAGGAGTTCCTCCGCATAAGCCTCTCTGGCGCTGGAAAGCATCTGATCAAAATCAAAGGTGGATTTTACTGCCATGACGCCTTCCTCCTTTCCCATTCGGATTCCACATAGGCAATGGCGTGCTCATAATCCTCGGTGCCGAGACCGCCGCCATGCCATTTCACGTTGCCGGCCATGAAGTCCACACCGTGGCCCTTCTCGGTGTTGGAGATGAGGGCGATGGGTTTTGTGGGGGTGCTGGGGTCTGCCTGGGGTACCGCGTCCAGCGCCTGACAGACCTGCAGCATATCGTTGCCGTTCTCAATGACCCGGACATCCCAGCCGAAGGCTTCCAGCCGCTTGTCCAGGGGATCATGATTCATGACCTGCGCGGTGGGCCCGGTCATCTGGAGCTGGTTCTTATCCACGATCAGGGTAAGATTGCCCAGCTGATAGTGGCCGGCTGCCATGATGGCTTCCCAGTTGGTGCCTTCGTCCAGCTCGCCGTCGCCGGTCATGACGAAGACCCGCCAGGGTGCCTTCTGCTTACGTCCGGCCAGAGCCATGCCCAGAGCGATGGGGAGGCCGTGCCCCAGACTGCCGGCGCTGACTTCCACCTGAGGGCAGTACTTGCGGTTGGTATGCATGCCGAACTTGGACTTGTCCAGGCATTCGAAGTTGTTGATCATATATTCCATGGAGTAGGCGCCCAGGTCGGAGAAAATGGTGTAGAGGGTCTCGGAGCAATGGCCTTTGCTGAGGACAAAGCGGTCTCTGTCCGCCTTGTGGGGGTCCATCACATCATAGTTCATGTAGCGGTAGTAGAGGGCCACCGCCATCTCCACCATGCTCAGCTCTCCGCCCAGATGGCCCATGCCGATGTTATAGACCAGGGTGAGAAGCCCCTTGCGGACCCGGTAACTGGTTTCCTCCAGCTGCCGTACCGTAGCGGCATCAATGGGTGCTGTGATTTTCACTGCATATCCTCCTTACTGGCTTTATTCCAGATCCGGGTTGCACCGGATCAGGATCTTGGGGTATTTTCCGCTGATCTGGGCTTCAAAGGCGGCCTCCGCGTCCTCCAGCCGGAAGACCTTCTCCGTCAGCGGCGCCAGGTCCAGCTCCGGCAGCATCTGGGCGGCCCGGGGGAAGGCGTAGGGCGCCACATACATGCCGGTGATAGTCAGCTCGTTGTAGTAGCAGAACTTGTAAAGGTTCAGGGGCATCTCGAAGTCGTTGGGGTACATGGCGGAGTAAATGAGCTTGCCGCCCTTGGCTGTGACGAAGGGCAGGTCATACACGGCCTTGGGAGAACCGGTGCAGTCAAAGACCACATCGAAGCCCAGGCCGCCGGTAATGCGGTCGGACGCTTCCCGGATGGGCTCTTCCAGCGGGTTGATGACGTGCTTGACGCCGAAGCGCTTTGCCAGCTCCCGCCGCTCGGCAATGGGCTCGGAGAGGGTAAGCTCCGCCGCGCCGGATTTCTTCAGGCACTGGGCGATGAGCAGACCGATGGGGCCGCCGCCGGACACCAGAACCCGCTGGCCGAATTTCAGTTCTGCCTTGTCCATGGCACGCACGGCAATGGCCACGGGTTCCAGCAGGCAGCCGGTGCGCAGACTGACGGAATCCGGCAGCTTGTAGACCTGGCTCTCATGCCAGACCAGATATTCGCTGTAGCCTGGGTGATTGGATTCGTCGGCGTGCTCGCAGAACTGCTGCTGCCCGTTCTGGCAGTAGTAGCAGGTGCCGCAGAAGTGCAGGAAGTTGCCGGCCACCCGGTCGCCCACCTTCAGGCCCTTTTTCGCAGCCTTTTCGCCCACTTCCACGATGACGCCGGAAACTTCGTGCCCCATGCCGTAGGGAGGCTCCCAGCCGAAGATTCCTTCCACCAGGTGGGGGTCGGAACCGCAGATGGCGCAGTAGGCCACCTTGATCTTTACGTCCTCGGGCCCCACGGGGTCTTCGGGCACATCCCAGACTTCGATTTTGCCGCGGGTATCGGGATTGGGGTCCCGCAGACTGCCGACTCTGGTGCAGCGGATAGATTTCATATGGTCTGCTTCCTTTCGCTTATTCTTCGTCCAATGAAAGGGGGGTGCCGTTCAGCGCGGCATAAACCAGCCTGTCCCCCTGGTATTGCAGTTTCAACAGAAAAACGGGTGCATCCTGTGCCAGCAGTCGCAGGAAAACTTTGTCGCCTTCCCAGATGGGGAGGGAAGGGATGGCGTCCTTTCTGACCCATTCCAGCACCCCTTCGCTGCATTCGCCGATGCTGCCGGTAAAGCCGTCCGCCGTGAAGAGGTACATGTATTCCGTTTCCCAGCGGTCGCTGACGAAGGTGACGATGCCACGGAAGCGGTAACTTGTGAGCGTCAGGCCCGTTTCTTCCAGGGTTTCCCGCAGGAGGCACTCCTCGGGACTTTCCCCGTCCTCGAAGCCGCCGCCCACACCGATCCACTTATCCTTGTTCAGGTCATGTTCCTTCTTGACCCGGTGGAGCATCAGATATTCATCGCCCCGTTCGATATAACAAAGCGTGGTATTGCGCATGGTCCGCATCTCCGTTTATCCTTAACTCTGATAAAAAGCCAACACGAAATCATTATAACACATCTTACAATGCCGTCAAGCGCTCCTTTGCCGGTCATTTTGCACTCTCACATGCCGCTTTGCCCCCGGCGTAAAAATATGTTGAAATGATGAAGGAAATATAGTATACTGCTCTGAGTATGAAATCGAATAATATGAAATCAATCATATGTTGGAGGTACGCATGAAAGTCATTCCTTACTCTGATGATGAACTGAAAGTCATCGGCGAACATGTGAGCACCACCTCTTTCGGTGGCATGTTCCGGTTCAAGACCCCCAAGTACAACACCCCGATCACTCCCAAAGAAAACGTGGCCCTCTGCGTCAAGCGTGAGAAGCCCATGTGGTTCCCCACCGCCATGGATTTCTGCAACCTGGAATCCCGCACCAACCTGGACCATGTGGCCCGCGCGGAAGTTATGGATATGGGCCCTCCCTATGCCGACGAAGATAAGGGCGGCAAGGACCTCTTCGGCGTTGACTGGGTTTACGTTCCCACCGTCGGCGGCAGCATGGTCAAGCCCGGCAACCCCATCCTTGAGGATGCCAACGACTGGCCCGAAATCATCAAGTTCCCCGACATCGACGCGCTGGACTGGGCCGAGTGCAAGGAGCTCAACAGCGTTCTGAACGAGTCCACCCGCAGTTTCCACCTGACCTTCCAGAACGGCATCTTCGAGCGCCTCATCAGCTTCATGGACTTTGAGAACGCCGCTCTGGCCCTCATCGACGATGATCAGAAGGACGCCGTGCATGCCCTGTTCAGCAAGCTGGCCGACATGTACATCGATATGATCGACCACTTCCTGGAGTTCCTGAAGCTGGACGGCGTGGTCTTCCACGATGACTGGGGCAGCCAGCGCGCTCCCTTCTTCTCCCTGGATGTCTGCATGGAGATGGTCGCTCCCTACCTGAAGCGCATCGCCGATCACTGCCATTCCAAGGGCCTGTGGTTCCAGCAGCACTGCTGCGGCAAGAATGAGCTCCTCGTTCCCGCCATGATCTACGCCGGCGTGGATATGTGGCAGCCCCAGGCCATGAACGATGTGGATATGCTCCGCGAGAAGTACGGCGACAAGATCATGTTCGCCATCGTTCCCCCCGCTATGCCCAGAGAGTCCACCGACGAAGAAATCGAAGCCGCTGCCAAGGCCTTCGTTGAGAAGTACGCCGCCGACTTCGCCGAGAAGCCCTTCATGGTTTCCACCTACTTCGCCGATCCCCGCTTCGGCAACTACATCTACAAGTACAGCCGTATGGCTCTGAGCAAGTAAGTTTATACCTCACTGCAAGAATCCCATCTGTCCGCAAAGCCCAGGCTTTGCGGACAGATGCTTCCTATGGAGGGTTGCTTTGAAAAAGCTTTCCGTATTTCTTCTTATTGTGCTGCTGGCCGGCTGCTTTTTCCCGCCCGTCCGGGCAGAAAGCGGCGAAAGTGCCGCGGAAGCGGGCAGCGAAGCCGGCGCGGTAGTATTCGGCAGCAACTGCGGCGAACAGGTCAGCTGGGTGCTGGAAAGAGATACCCTGACCATCTCCGGCAGCGGCGACATGTACTGGTACGATATGGGTTCAGCCCCATGGTACGATCTGCGCAGCGGTGTGCGCCGGGTCGTGGTGGAGGACGGGGTCGCGGATGTGACCTACAGTGCCTTCTTTTATTTTACCGATCTTACAGAGGTTTCTCTGCCACGCTCGCTCACAAAGCTGGGCGGCATGGCTTTTTACGGCTGCACCGCATTGGAACAGGTGTATATTCCTTCTCAGGTCTCGGAAATCGGCGACTATGCCTTTTACGGCTGCCGCAGCCTGCAGGAGATCCTGGTCAATGATGATAACGAATACTATCGGGATGAGGACGGGGTCCTCTTCCGGGGAAATATGCTTCTTTGCTATCCGCCCGCCCATACGGGAGAAGAATACCGCATTCCCAACGGGACGGAGCAGGTGGGCGAGTGCGCCTTTTCCTACAGTGCCCTGCGTCGGGTCTCTGTGCCTTCGACTGTGTGGGAGCTGGATGCCACAGCCCTGACCGACTGCCTGCAGTTGGAAGCGGTAGAGGTGGACTGGGATAACTGGTACTACGCTTCCGCCGACGGCGTACTTTACGATTTCGGGAAAACGGAGCTGATCACTTACCCTGCACGGAAGACGGACAGCTCCTTCAGCGTGCCGGAAACGGTGCGCCATGTGGCCATCCGCGCCTTTGCCTGCAACAGCTACCTGCAGCGGGTGGACTTTCTCGGCTCGGTGGAGGAACTGGGAAGCCTTGCCTTTGTAAACTGCAGCGCGCTGCGCCGGGCGGTGTTTCATGCGCAGGCACCCCGTACCATGGGCTTTTCTGTGTTCACAACAGATACCACGGTGTTTTATCTGGAAGGGAAGGACGGCTGGGAGTCGGCGGACTTTTCCGGCTGGAATGTTGCGGGTGTTCAGGTCTGGACCAGCAACGAGGGGCTCCTGCTCCATCGGGGGCGGCTGCTGAAATAACTTGACAGCGGAAGCGCTTTCACGTATCCTATTGCGGGCGGTTGGGACCGCTTCAGACATATTTCTGAAATGAACGGGAGAAACTGACTTTATGGGCGTCTATAAGATTTCACTTTACTGGGACGGCAGCATTTGCAGGCACTGCTGCGCCTGTACGGCCATGTGCGCCCGGGGCGCTCTGTCCGTGGACCCGGAGACCGGATATCTGCAGTATAACATCAAGGACTGCATCCGCTGCGGCAACTGTACCCGCGCCTGTCCCTCCGGTGCCCTCCGGGCGATCCGGCTGGAAGACGCAGAAAACATAAAATAAATCGGCATAAACGTGCAGAAACGTGACTGCCCCGGGAACCGCGGTTCCCGGGGCAGCTTTTATGTCGCGCTTCAGCGATTCTTCTGATCGAAGTACTTGAGAATGTCGAAGTCGCCGCAGTGACGGGCATAGGCGCCGAAGGAGGTCAGCTTCAGACCGCCGTCGCCGATGCCGTAGAAGAAGCCGGCGTCATGCATGATGTTGGGGTTGAACACGAAAGTGCCCTGCATGCCGTTGCAGGTTTCTTCCACCCAGCTCATCAGGTAAGCATCGTCGCGGAGCTTCACGTAGATGCAGGGGGAGGACCACATCATACCGCCGGAGCCGTTGGGCAGGAAGATGGTCCAGCTGTAGCTCTCAGGGGAGGAGTAGACATGGATGGAGGTCATGGTGTCGCTGTAGGTCCAGCTGAAAGACTTGCCGGTGAGCTCCTTGGTGATCTCATGGCGGCGGACCAGGGGCGCGGTAACGCCTTCGGCTTCCAGGATGCCGAAGAGAGCCTTGTGGCCGACTTCCCATTCGGTGCGGCCGTTGCCCAGGACGCCGTCGATGCAGGTGACGAGACCGTTGCGGAAGTCGATGGCGTTGGCCACGCAGCGATAACGGGGATCGCCGGTGTGATAATGGCTGAAGAAGATCAGGTTGTCGGCGGGCTCAAAGGCTTCGTACTGCTCTTCGTGCCATTCACTCTCGCCTTCGTTGCGCCAGCGCAGGGAGGAAATGGAGGTGACGTCGTATTCCCACACGGGGCCGCCATCGTCAAAGCGAAGGGTGAACTGCTTGCCAACCATGTAGTCGCTGAGGGGCATATTGTTGCCGCCGGGCATGATGCTGTCAGCGCCGAAGGTGGAACGGGTCTCTTCCGCCATCTTCTGAGTCTCTTCCCAGGTCATGTCGGGATGCATGTACTTGGGGCGGTAGACGGCGCGGGCACCCTTGGTCTTGTTCTGGCCGATGGCGCCCAGGTGGATCTCGGTGCCGTAGTCGGTCATGGCTTCGTAGGTGGCGCCCTGGCCGGTGATGGTGCCGTCGGCCTTGTACATGCGGTACTCCAGCTCGTCGTTTTCGTCAAAGCCCAGACGCACGCCCACGGCGGTCACCTTGAACAGGTCGATGACTTCCAGCACGATGGTGCCGCTGTATTCGCACTCCACGCGGGAGTAGATGAAGAGGTTATCGGTGACCTTGATGAAGTCGGAGGGAGCGGAAACGGTGATACCGCCCCGGGGATTGGAGATCTCAACAAAGGTGGAGTACATGACACTGGGATAGAAGTTCAGCATTTCGATGCCCAGGTCGTCCTTCCAGTACAGGCCCTTGCACTCCAGCCGGTTGGTGATGTGGTGACGGCTGCCGGGGTCGCCGGTGCCGCAGCCGCATTCCGCGTAGCCGTAGTGGACTTCGCGCTGCACTTCGCGGTTGTCCTTGTAGCCGCAGAACCAGACTTCGAAAGCGGTGACCTTGCGGACGCCGGTCTCGATCATGATGTTCCAGCCGCGGAAGGTGCCGGGGATCATAAAGGTGACGATGACCACTTCCTTCTGCTTCATGGCTTTATAGGCGGCGCTGACGGCTTCGGCGCCGTTTTCGGACACCAGAACACTGTCGGCGCTTTCAAACTTCAGTTCCAGCGTGGTGCCGCTGTCCAGAATGACCTTCAGGTCCTTGCCGGCGAGACCGTCAAAGGTGGGGGAGACGCTGGCAGCTAGCGGACGATTGCCCAGCTTTTCGGCGATCTGCTCGGGAGTAAGAGCGTTGTAAGTGTAAAAGAACATGCGCATAACTCCTTTTTAAAGTATTTTTCTCATCGTATCATAGGGGGAATTGTTTTGCAACACGCAATACCCGACCGGAGAAAAAATGCTTTCGGCAGGGAAGGGGATCGTAGAAAAGGTGGCCGGAAACGGAAAAATTTCCTTGACAGTCCGGGAGAGAATGTCTATAATAAGCTAGCTTTCCGGGGTGTGGCGAAGTTTGGTATCGCGCATGGTTCGGGACCATGAGGCCGCGGGTTCAAGTCCCGCCACTCCGACCAAGGGTGGGTCCGGCAGGACTCACCCTCTTTTCGTAAATCAGCGATAACCGGTATTCCAGTGACTGTGATACAAAGGAGGAACATGTTATGGCAAAGAGCGTGCAGGATATCATTGCACTCATCAAAGAGAACAACATCCAGATGGTCGACTTCAAGATGGTCGATATCAACGGCCAGTACCGCCATGTTACCATTCCCGCTGAAAACTTTTCCGAGGATACCATGACCAGCGGTATCGGGTTTGACGCCTCCAACTACGGTTACGCCGTGGTGGAAAAGAGCGATATGGTGTTCATTCCCGATCCTGAGACCGCGGTGATCGATCCCTTCTGCCAGATCCCCACCCTG